>JAVHWE010000463.1:0-22687 GCA_032160285.1 Micromonosporaceae bacterium
TGTGCAGGTTCAGGTGTGACACGTCGGCGCCGAAGCGCCCCGGCTTCGCGTACCCGAGGAGGGCGTTGAGGTTCGCGCCGTCGACGTATACCTGCCCGCCGGCGTCGTGGACCTTCGCGCAGAGTTCGGCGATACCGGCCTCGTACACGCCATGGGTCGACGGATAGGTGACCATGATCGCGGAGAGCCGGTCGGCGTGCTGCGAGATCTTGCGATCCAGGTCGGTCAGGTCGATGTTGCCGTCGACGTCGCAGGCGACCACCACGACCCGCATGCCGGCCATCACCGCGCTGGCCGCGTTGGTGCCGTGCGCGCTCGACGGGATCAGACACACGTCGCGGGCATCGTCGCCGCGCGCCCGGTGGTAGGCGTGGATGGCCAGCAACCCGGCCAGCTCACCCTGCGACCCGGCATTGGGTTGAAGGCTCACCGCGTCGTAGCCGGTGACCTCGGCCAGCCACCGCTCCAGGTCGCCGATCAACATCCGGTACCCCACCGTCTGGTCGGCCGGGGCGAACGGGTGCGGGTCGGCGAACTCCGGCCAGCTGATCGGCTCCATCTCGGCGGTCGCGTTGAGCTTCATCGTGCACGAGCCGAGCGGGATCATCCCGCGATCCAGGGCATAATCCTTATCGGACAGACGGCGAAGGTACCGCAGCATCGCCGTCTCCGAGCGGTAAGTGGCGAAGACCGGGTGCTTCAGGTACCCGGTGGCCCGCACCAACGCGGCCGGCACCGCCGGCGAGCCGGCCACCGCCTGCACCGCCGGCGAGCCGGCCACCGCCCGCACCGCCGGCGAGCCGGCTTTGGCGGCCGGACCGCCGGCGGACACGCGGATGCTGAACGCCGACCAGACGGCTCGCAGGTGCGCTTCGGTGGTGGTCTCGTCGCAGGCCACCCCGACCCGGTCGGCGTCGACCCGGCGCACGTTGACGCCGCGTCCGGCGGCGGCGGCGACCACCTCGTCGGCGCGACCGGGCACCACCGCGGTCACCGTGTCGAAGAAGGCGTCGGCGGCCACCGTCACGCCACCGGCCCGCAGGCCGTCGGCCAGCCGGGTGGCGCGGGCGTGCACCCGGGTCGCGATCGCGCGCAGCCCGGCCGGCCCGTGGTAGACCGCGTACATGCCCGCGATCACGGCAAGAAGCACCTGTGCGGTACAGATGTTGCTGGTCGCCTTCTCGCGCCGGATATGCTGTTCGCGCGTCTGAAGGGCCAGCCGGTACGCCGGGTCGCCGTCGGCGTCGCGGGACACCCCCACCAGCCGGCCGGGGAGCATCCGCTCCAGGCCGGCCCGCACCGACAGGTAACCGGCGTGCGGTCCACCGAACCCCATCGGTACGCCGAAGCGCTGCGCGCTACCGACCGCGATGTCGGCACCGATCGCGCCCGGCTCGCGCAGCAGGCAGAGCGCGAGCAGATCGGCGGCGACGGTCACGGCGGCGCCCCGGTCGTGAGCGGCCGCCACCAGCGCGGCGTGATCGCGTACTACACCAGACGCCCCCGGGTACTGAAGGTGCAGGCCGAAAAGCTCCTCGGGCAGCTTCTCGCGGACGAGATCGGCGACGCGCACCTCGATACCGAGCGGCTCGGCCCGGGTTCGGATCACCGCGATCGTCTGCGGCAGCGTGTCGGCATCGACGACGTACACGTTGCTGGTTGCCTTGTACGCACGGCGGGCGAGCGTCATCGCCTCGGCGGCGGCGGTCGCCTCGTCGAGCAGCGACGCACCGGCCACCGGCAAGCCGGTGAGGTCGGCGATGACCGTCTGGAAGTTGAGCAGCGCTTCCAGCCGGCCCTGGCTGATCTCCGGCTGGTACGGGGTGTACGCGGTGTACCAGGCCGGGCTCTCCAGCACATTGCGCCGGATGACCGGCGGGGTGTGGGTGGCGTGGTACCCCAACCCGATCATCGACACCATCGTTGCGTTGCGGGCCGCCAACGCCCGCAGCTCGGCGAGCGCCTCGACCTCGGTCGCCGCCGGCGGCAGGTCGAGCGTGCCGTGCCAGCGGATCACCTCGGGTATCGCCGCGTCCATCAGTTCGTCGACCGATCCGTAGCCGACGGTCTCCAGCATGCGGCGCTGTTCGTCGGCGGACACACCGATGTGGCGACGGTCGAAGGCGTCCGGGGGAAACTCGGTGGGCTCGTTCATCGCACGCTCCGGGGCATCGCGGATGGGGAGGGTCGCGGCCCTCCCCATCTGTCATGGCGCGGTTGTCCCGGTTCGCTCCAGAGGTGCCTGTTCCCGCGGTCCTTTTGCCTGAGAGGTTCCGGGGAGGAGTTGCCCCGTCGGCGCCGTCGCTACGGCCGTGTCGCAGGCCGCGGACGATCTCTCGCGCGTGAACGTACCAGCGGCGACAACGCTACCAGCGGATCTCTTGCCGGCGCCGGGCGAGACCGCCAAGAAGCGATCTACGCCACAGGCGAACCGGCTCGGCGGTCGGATCAACCGGCTCGGCGGCGGGCCCGCCGCACCGCCAGCTCGTCCCCGGTCGCCTCGCGCGCCGGCTCCACCTCGTCGTCGATCTCGGTGGCCGCCTCGGCAGGCAGGTGCGACAGGGTGCCCTGGATTTCCTTGAACGCACCCGAGATGGCGATCCCGAACACCCCCTGGCCGCCCTGGAGCAGGTCGACGACCTCCTCCGGGGAGCGGCACTCGTACACGGTCGTGCCGTCGGAGATCAGGGTGATGCCGGCCAGATCCTCCACGCCGCGGGAGCGGAGCGCGTCGATCGCCTTGCGGATGTTCTGTAGCGACACGCCCGCGTCGAGCAGGCGCTTAACGACCTTGAGCACGACGATGTCGCGGAACGAGTAGAGCCGCTGGGTACCCGAGCCGGAGGCGTCGCGCACGCTGGGCACCGCCAGACCGGTACGGGCCCAGTAGTCGAGCTGACGGTAGCTGATGCCGGCCGCGTGGCACGCCATCACTCCGCGGTATCCGACAGCTTCCTCGGCGCCCCCAAAACCAGGGTCGGGCGGCTGACTCATACGACCACCTCCAGCGTCGACACGGTCACCCTATAGCGCGCAGCAGCACCGCAATCCGCGACACGCCGTCACGCACGGCCGACCCCGACGGCCGGCCGCGCGGGCCCTCCGCGCCGGCGTTCCAGCCGACCGGATCAGCCGGCGAAGTCCTCCGGGCTGACCTGCTCCAGGAACTCCCGGAACTTTTCGACCTCGTCCTCCTGCTCGTCCGGGATGACGATTGCCGCCTCGGTGAGCACCTGATCGGAGCAGCGAATCGGCGCACCGACCCGCAATGCCAACGCGATCGAGTCACTGGGGCGGGCCGAGACCCGGACGCCCTCGCCGAGCACCAGCTCCGCGTAGAAGATGTTGTCGCGCATTTCGACGATCTCGACGGCCCGCAAGGGCGCCTTCAACGCGGCCAGCACATCACGTAACAGGTCATGGGTGAGCGGCCGGGCCGGCTTGACGCCCTGCTGCTCGTACGCGATGGCGGTCGCCTCCACCGCACCGATCCAGATCGGCAGGTAACGGTCCCCGTCCACCTCTTTGAGCAGCACGATCGGCTGGTTGGTGGGCAGTTCCACCCGAACACCGACCACGCTCAGCTCACGCACCGCCGCCGCCTCCGTGTCGCTTCGTCCCTCTCCCTGCACGGTACACGGCGTCGCGCGCCGACGGGCTACGCCCGTCGCCGCTACTGCGCCGGCGGGGCGGCCCGGTCGACGGATGCCGTGCGCCGACGGGCGGCGCCTGTCGACCGGTACCGCGCCGACGACGATGTGGCGCCGGCAGCGGGACGGCCTAGCGGCCAAGCGTCTCGCGCAGACCGCTTCGGACCAACGCGGCGTGCAGCCGTTCGGTACACGCCGCCAGCTCACGAACGGTCTCCGCGGCTCTGGCCCGGGCCGCCGGGCCGGTCTGCCGGGCCAGCGGTGCCACCAGCTGGCTGAACAGGCCCACCTCGCGGTCTGCGGCGGCGCGGTAGGCGCGCAGGTGGCGGGCCTCGAGCCCGTACTCAGCGAGCAGCCCGGCAGCCGTCGCCACCTCCACCGCGTCGGCGTCGAACCCCCCGCCCGGACGCGCCTTGAGCAGCCCGTACTGTTCCAGTGCGGTCAATGTCTGCGCGGTCAGACCCGACCGCGTGATCAGGTCTGCCCGGCTGACCCGGACGTCACCCGGGTCGATCGCCGGCTCCGGCGGACGATCCGGCAGGGAGACCAGGTTCGGCCGCATCCGGCCGTCTCCCCGCTCCACGGGATCCGCGGCCGAGCCGCCGATGCGGGTCACCCCGGACCGGGGCCGGACCGGGGCGGGCCGGGCTGGCTCGGACCACACCGAATCGGGCCGGACCGGCTCGGACACGGACGAGTCCGGCCCGGCGGCGTCGAGGTGGGCCAACTGGTCGCGGATCACCCGGAGCGGGAGGTAGTTGTCACGCTGGGCGGTGAGCACGTAACGCAGCCGCGCGACGTCGTACCAGCTGTACTTGCGGTAGCCGGCGGCGGTACGCCGTGGCTCTACCAGCCCCTCAGCCTCGAGGAACCGTAGCTTGGAGATCGTCGTATCGGGGAAGTCGACGCGGAGCTGGGCGAGCACGTCGCCGATGCTCATCAGCGTTTCGCCGGACGGGTTCTCCGCGGCTGCCGACGTCCCGATCACACAACCTCCCCCACCCCATGAACCGGACCCACACCTGCCGGCCCGACCGCTCAGCCCGGGCCGCGCTCGCCGTTCGCCGGGCGGTCGGCGCTCACTGCTCCTCGGTACGCGGGCCAGCGATGAACACCAACCGGAACTTACCGATCTGGACCTCGTCGCCGTTACTGAGCGTCGCGGACTCCACCCGTTCGCGGTTAACATAGGTGCCGTTCAGGCTGCCTACGTCGCGAACGGTGAAGACGCCACCCTCCCGGTGGAACTCCGCGTGCCGGCGCGAGACCGTCACGTCGTCGAGGAAAATGTCGCTGTCGGGGTGCCTGCCGCTGGTCGTCACGTCGTGGTCGAGCAGGAAGCGCGCGCCCGCGTTGGGCCCGCGCCGCACCGCGAGTAGCGCCATCCCCGGCGGCAGCGAGCCCGACATCCGGGTCGGCGCCACGTCGGCGTCCGGCCCGTCGATCGTCTCGTCGAGATTGCCGAGGTTGAGCGTCGACGTGACGTCGAGCGGGGGGAACTCGTCGTCTGGGCGCGTCATCAGACCACCTCACGGTTTATCAGTCGGGCCTCGGATGCGACGGGACGCGGCTGGCACCCCACCCCGTAGCGGAATTGCGGCGCACTTCCCCCAGCCACTCGACGTAGCCTTACCCACGACCGTGGGTTCACGGTCGACTCGGCGAGCCTAGTCACGGCTCAAATCAGGGGTCAACCGGACGCGCTGGTACGCGGCCAGGTCAATTGGGATCACTGGTGGGTCATCGCGCGGTAGGCCGCCGCGTCGAGCAGGCCGTCGACCACCGCCGGATCGGTCGGCTCGATGTCGACCAACCACCCCGCACCGTACGGGTCGGTATTGATCAACTCTGGCTGCTCGGCGAGCTCGTCGTTGCGACCGACCACCCGACCCGCGACCGGCGCGTAGATCTCCGAAACGCTCTTGGTCGATTCGACCTCGCCCAGCGGGTCCCCGGCGACCACCTCGGTACCGGGTTCGGGCAGTTGCACGTACACGACATCGCCGAGCGCGTCCTGCGCGAAGTGGGTGATGCCGACCCGGACGGGAGCGCCCGGACGTGGCCGGACCCACTCGTGCTCGGCGGTGTAACGCAGCTCCTCGGGAATCACGTTGGCGTTCCTTTGCCCGGCCGGCTGTTGGCCGACGCGTGTCGGACGGATATCAGGAGACCGGGCGCGCGAACCGGGGCTTACCCGCCTGGTGGATCGCCGTCACACGGACCGTGTCCGACTCTCCGACGATCACGTTACCGCCGCGTTGACGGACCGTGTCGACCACCCCACCGGGAATGTTGAGCGCCGTGTGCATCGTCGGCGGGTCGCCGACGACCGTCACCGTGTACGGCCCGGCCAGGTGAGCGCCGTCGACCAGCAGACCGTCGCCGGCGTCGGCGAAGTACGTCGAGGCCACCACGCGCACCGGCGGGCCCGGGGTCCCGGCGATCTCCAGCGCCTCGGCGCCCGCCCCGCGCAACTCCTCCACCGCGTCCAGGATCGTGGCGGACCGCACACCGTCGGTACCCGGTTCGAACCGTACCCGCAGCCCTGGGCCCGTCGCCGGCAGTGTGCCGGCCAGGATGCCCAGGTCGTCGGCGCGGCGACGGGCCTCGGCCAGAGCCGCCTCCCGGCCCTGCGCGCCGGACGCCAGCTGGCGTTGGCTCTCCTCCAGGGAACTGATCTCCTGGCGCAGCCGGTCGGAGCGACTGTCCAGGTCGGACAGGATCCGGACCAGGTCCTCCGGCCTGGCGGTCGCCAGACCCGGGTCGCCGGCGTTACTGCGTACCTGGACCACCAGCGCGAATCCGAGCAGGCCGAGCAGCAGGCCGATGACCGCGCCACCGGCCGAGATCCGCCGGCCCCGGCCGAGGCCGGGTGGTCGCGCGTCGCTGGGAGCCGGCTCGTACTCACCGGTCGGATCATGGCCCACGGGCGGATCAAGCGCGCCGTGCGGATCAGGGCCTACGGGCGGATCAGGGCCTACGGGCGGATCAAGCTCGTCGGGCGGCTCCGGCTCCAGTCGGTCAACCGGCCGCCGGCCAGCGGGGGCGGGCACGATGACGTGATCCTGCGGCGCGTCGTCGGGTGGGTCGGCGGGGTGCCCCATCGGTCAGGCCCGGAACAGGTGCCGACGGATGGCGGCCACGTTGCCGAAGATCCTGACCCCGAGCACGACGACCACCCCGGTGGACAGTTGGCCGCCGACGCCCAACTGGTCGCCCAGGTACACGATCAGGCCGGCCACCAGCACATTCGATACGAACGAGACGACGAACTGTTTGTCGTCGAAGATCTTGTCCAGGGTGGCGCGGATACCGCCGAAGACGGCGTCCAGCGCCGCGATGACCGCGATCGGCAGGTACGGCTGGAGCGCGACCGGCACGGTGGGCTCAAGGACCACGCCGAGCGCCACCCCGACGAGCGTCGCGAGTACCGCGATCATCTGCCACCCCCTGATGCAGAGGGTACGGGTGAGGCGATCGGATGCGCGTAGCGCAGGCTCGGCTCGCCGGCCGCCGGCAGGGTCAGGTCGGCCCGGTCGCGCACCGAGAACTGCATCCGATAGGTCGCGGCGTAGGCGCGGAACCGTTTCGCCGTCGCCGACGCGACGAACCTGGAGCGCACATCGTGCGGACCGATCGCGGATACCTGGTAGGGCGCCGTGATCGGCCGGAAGTCGACCAGGATCGCGCCGCCGGCGGCGCGGATCGTGGTGGTCGCGGTCAGCCGCTCGCCGTTGATGGCGATCGCCTCGGCACCGAGCCGCCACAGCTCGTTGGCGACATCCTGCAGGTCGTGGTCGAGGACGCGGCCCGGATTGGTGGTCGACGGGCGCCCGGTCACCGGGTCGACCGGCGGCGCCGCATCCGCCAGCCGGACCACGGTCCCGTCGCCGCGCACCGCGGCCAGGCCGGCGCCGGCCTCGAGGTCCCGCAGCCGAGCCCCCTCACCGTTGGCGCTCAGCGCGGCGTCGCGCTCGGCGGCCACCTGCTCGCGCAACCGGTCGGCACGCCGACTCAAATCGTCGGTCTCGGCTCGTCGGGCCAGCACGTCAGCCGCCAGGCCGACCCGCGCCCGGGTGGTCTGGGGCTGCGCCGCGACCACGTGCTGGTGCGCCACGGCCAGCACAAACCCGATGCCGAGCAGCGCGGCCGCCCGGGCACCGACCGCGGTCGCGCGCCGGACACCGGTCGGCGCGGGCCGACCCGCCCGGCGACGGGCGGCGGCGGCGTACCCGGGGTCCAGCGGGCTACGGAACAGGTCGGTCAGGAAATCACCGGCTCGCGGACGCGCCCCGGCCGGTGCGCCGGGGATGTCGCGGGTTGCCGGGTCTGTTCCGGCCGGTGCGCCGCGGGTGTCACGGGTTGCCGGGTCGCCGGTCACGGCGCCACCGGGCCTGCGGCGGTCACGCGAGCACCGGCCCGCCGCCGTCACCGCCGTCTCGGGCCCGGCGGACGGCCCGCACAACGGCAACGAACTGCATCAGGTACAGCACGCCGGCCACCCAGTACAGGACCAGCCCCCACCAGGCCAGAGCCCACCCGATCGGACCGGTGATCGGACCGGCGCCGCTGCCGACCCGCGCCAGCAACAGCACCGGAAACGCCGCCAGCAGCAGGAAGGTGGCCGTCTTGCCGACGTAGTGGACCGGCAGCGGACCGTACCCGTACCAGCGCAGGACCGGGATGGTCGCGCCGACCACGACCTCGCGCAGCAGCAGCGCCGCGGTGAACGACCAGGGAACGACGTCGCGCACGGTGAACGCCACCAGGGTGGCCAGGATGTACAGCCGGTCCGCGAACGGGTCCAGCATCTCGCCGAGCCGGCTGACCTGGCCGAGGCGGCGCGCGAGGTATCCGTCGACCCAGTCGGTGGTGCCCCCCACGCCGAGCACGATCACGGCCGCGACCTGCCGGTGGGCGACCAGGTACAGGTACCCGAAGAGCGGCACGCCGAGCAGGCGGACAAAGCTGATCAGGTTGGGAACGGTGAGGATGCGGGCGGGGTCGGCCGGCGCGTCGACGCGTGTCGGATCCACCTGCTGTGCCGCTCCCCTGGCCGGTTCACACTCGGTGATCCACGGCCGGAACGCCCGCGGATAGATAGCAGGCTAGCAGGACCGGGTCACCGGACGGGTCACGCCCCGACGGGTACCGGGCCGACGTGTCGACCGTAGACGTCCCACAACTGGCCCAGGAAGAACTGTCCGAAGTGGAGCAGCGCGGCCCGGTGGTCGGGACCGTCGGTACGGATGGTGGTGAGCTGGTGGGCGAAGTCCTCGATCCGGATGTGGGCGACACCGGCGCCGCAGACCGGCGCCTGCGCCGCCGCGGGGTCGGCTGCACCGGGGGCCACCACCGCCGCGCCGCCTCCACCGGCCGAGCCCGCCGCGCCGCCGCCGGCCATCTCCGCGGTGCCGGCCCCCTCGCCGGCCACGTGACCGGGGTGGAGGTGGTAGTACAGCGTCGAGGTGTCCGGCCACAGGTCGAGGATCGAATTGTCGCGGACCTCCTTGCGACCGACCAGCGTGAGCGGGTGTCCGGTGGCGTCGGCGAAGTGCAGCCGGTACTCCATCCGGCGGGAGTGGACGGCTTCGCCGGGAGTGAACAGGTTGAACCAGCCGCGGGTGACCGGCAGCCGGCCGCCGAGAGCGTCCGCCTCGATCCACCCCTGCGCCGTGGCCAGGTGCGCGGGCGAGGCGAGGAACGTGTCCACGTCGGTCGCCGTGATCGTGACCTGGAATGTCAGGCGCTGGTCGCGGGCCCGGCCGGCGCGTTCGCCGGTGACCGGGTCGTCGGCGTCGAAGGCGAAGAAGCCGGCCATCCGCTCGGTGAACGACAATGACGTCGACGATCGGCGGGCATGTACCCGCAGCGGAGCCGCGAGCGCGTCCGCGACGGTGACCGCACCGGCCGTCGCCAACGCGGCGGCGGCCTTGGTGGTGGGCTGGGAGGTGCCACCGGTCGCGGTGGACTTCTTCGCGTTGGCCCGCGCCGGCACCGACCTCGCGGGCACCACCTTCGCCGGCGCCGGCCCCGCCGGCACCGACGTGGCGGGCACCGACCTGGCGGGCACCGACCTGGGGGGCACCGACGTGGCGGACACCGACGTGGCGGGTACCGACGTCGCGGGCCCCGACTTCGTGCCCGCGGATCCCGCGACCGCCGATCCGGCGACAACCGATCCGGCGACCGTGGATGCTGCGGGCGCGGGTCGGGTGGGGGGTCGGGCGGCACCCGACCGACCGGCGGCGGATTTCGGCGACACGGACCTGACGGTCGACTTCACCGGGGCGGCGTGCCGGACCGGCTGGTCCAGGATGTGGCTGGCCAGGCGGTCGGCGTGGGCCGCGATCGTCAGCGACGGGTTGGCGCCGACCGGACCGGGCATGGCCGAACCGTCGGCGACGTACAACCCGGGGTGGTGGAACACCTCACCGAAGCTGTCGCAGACACCGTCGGCGTCGCCACGCCCCATCGGCGCCCCACCCACCGGGTGCACGGTGAGGATCCGCTTGAAGAACCCGCTCGGGTTGTCGAGGTATTCGACGTCCAGCGTGGCGGCCACCTGCCGCATGGTGTCGCGCATGCGGGAGACGTACTCCAGGCTGGTGGCGTCGGTCCACTCGACGTCGAGGTGGCCGTCACGCAGTTTCATCAGCCCGTCCGGGATGTCGCGGCCCAGGCCCAGCAGCGGCAGCGACCCCGCAGCCAGGGTGCCCTTGCCGAGCAGCGACGCCATGTCGGCGGTGAAGTGGGAGGGCCGCGAGCGGGTGACGCGGTCGAATGCCCACCGCACGACCAACTCGCCCAGCCGGAACGCGGTGCCCGTGAGGTCGCCGGAGTCCACGAGCCAGTCCACGAATCCGGGGTAGCCGCCGTCGGAGATATAGAAGCCCCGGCCCGTCCCGGCGGCACCGGTTGGGTCGCCGTCGAGGGTGTCGGGGACCCGGATCGCCGCGGTGGTCACCGGGCCGTGGCTGGCGGCGAAGGTTTCGGTCTTGGCGGTGCGCCCGTGCGGGAGCAGGAAGGTCAGCAGGTCACCGCTGCCCGAGAAGCGGGTACCGAGGGCGGCGCCGAGGCCGGGCAGCGCGGCTCGGTTGCGCAGCAGCAGATAGGTCGTGCCGTACGTGCCGGCGGCCAGGATCAACCGGTCACAGGTGATGGTCAGGGTGTCGTCGGGCTCATGACCGTCCGGATCGCGCCGTAGATACGCCACCTCGTACCCGCCGGCGTCCAGCGGCCGCAGCGACCGCACCTCGCAGCCGGTACGGATGTCCGCGCCGTGGTGGTGGGCCGCGGACAGGTAGGTGTGGTCGAGGGTGTTCTTGGCACCGTCGTTGCAGCCGATGTCGCACTCGCCGACCAGCCGGCACGTTCGGCGCGGTACCCCGTGCAGGTTGCCGTATTCGGGCGGCACGATCGGCAGGCCGACGCCCGGCTCGCCGCCCGGTGACGGGCTGAAGCTGATCGCCAGCGGGGGCAGTTGCCAACTCAGGCCGTTCTGCTCGGCCGCCATGATCATGGCATGGGTCTTCGGGGTATCCCAGAACGCCGGCGCGTGCAGCGGATAGGGGTTCGCGCCGAGCATCCGCTCCACCGCGTCGTAGTGCGGGTCGAGGTCGGCGCGGGTGACGGGCCAGTTCTCGTACCCGCCACCGGGTACCGGCTCGTCGTGGACGAACCACTTCTCGTCCTTGCGGAGCAGGACATTCGCATAGATCAGCGAGCCGCCGCCGAGCCCGCTGGCGACGAGCGAGTCGAAGCCGGTGAACCGCCACACATCGAAGAGTCCGAACTGCCGCTCGCCGGGATCCCAGAACGCCTGGCCCATCTCGTGCGGAGTACGCGGAAAGCTGCCGGGCGGGTAGGCGCGGCCACGCTCCAGTACCACCACCGACTTCTCCGCCGCGGCCAGCCGGTACGCGGCCACCGATCCACCGAAGCCGGACCCCACGACGACGGCGTGAACGTGCTGGGTAACCACGATGCCCACCTCACTGATCGGCCGTTCTGCGTCACGCGTTCCAGCCGGCCAGCGCCTTTTCCCCCTGGTCACGGCCGTACTCGATGATCCGCCTGGCCTGGCCGGGCGTGAAGTGCAGGAATCCGTTGAGCGAGAAGCCCAGGTCGGTCGGTTCGATCAGGAGCATCGGCACATCCCGCTTCTGGGTCGCCGCGGGCGCGACCCGGGCCAGCCGGTTGACGGTCTCGGCGTGGGCCAGGTCGGCGGTCAGCGCGAAGTACGACACGTTGTCCACGAGCAGGGCCATCGCCGCGCCCAGCGAATCGGGTGCCGGTGCCGGCCGGGTGATGCCACCGCCGGACACCACGATCACCCGGTCCGGCTCGTACCGCATCGCCGGGGCGAGGGGCGTGTTCGCCACCATGCCGGCATCGACCAACCGGTGCGGGTCCTGACCGCAGGCGGCGACGGCACCCGTCGCACGGTCGGTATCGCGGTCTCGGCCCGGTGGGAACAGCAGCGGGACCGCGGCGCTGGCCATGACGTGGTCCACGGTCAGGCCGACCTGCCGGAACTGCGGGGAGTTGCGGTGCTCGGGTGGCAGTTCGCTACAGAACCGGACAACCTCGCCGCTGCTCTCGTCCACCGCCGACACGATCACGGTCAGGTCGGCCGGTGGGGTGATGTCCGACCCGCCGAGGTAACCGGTGAGCGTCCGGCGGGCTGGTGCGGTGTCGAGTAGCCACGTCCAACTGATGGCGCCCAGCGCGTACTCGGCGATGTTGGTCGTGGGCCGCAACAGCCGGCCCACGTTGACCGCCCGCCACAGGTCCCAGCGCGGTCGGTAGATGTTGTGCCAGCGGACGTTGCACCACATCTTGATCAGGGCCGCGGCGTCCATGCCGGCGCCGACCGCGCAGGCGTTGATGGCGCCGGCCGACACCCCGGAGATGATCGTCGGCCGCTCCCCGGCCTCCTCCAGCGCCGCGATGACGCCGGCCCCGAAGTACGCTGCCGGCGCCCCGCCGCCGGAGAGCACCAGCGCGGTGCCGCCGGTCATGCCGGCGCGCCCGGGTGGCGGGCACCGGCCAGGGTGAACAGCGGAATCGGGCGTTTCATGGGTCCCCGCAACGGTGTACGCAGTATGGGCCTTCTTTGTCGGCGTCACTCAGCGTATAGGTGGATATTGTGTTCTGCCCGATTTTCTGGGGATTGGTCATCGTAGGCGCCAGCAAGCTACCCGTTAGTCACGTTGAAACCCCCTGCGGTAATGGCGTACCGTTCCGCACCGAAACCACGAGCGTCGAAGCCTCGGCGCCGACGTCGGTCGGGGCCGCCTGCCCACGAAGTCCCGAGGAAGAGCATGCGCGCGCTGCCACTCGCCGACGAACTGTTCCTCGTCGGCCACGACGAGTACAGCGGCAAGTGCCTGACCAACCTCGCGGTACTCGGCTGCGGCCTGGCCGGCGCGGTCCTGATCGAGATGATGCTCGCCGGCCGGATCGCCATGGTGGACGGCCGCCTCGTGGTACGCGACACCAGGCCGTGGTCGGACCGCGTCACGGATGCCGCGCTGGCCGAGATGGTCAAGCGGCGGGAGGCGTTTCCGGCGCGGTCCTGGATCGACTTCCTGTGCGGCGACAGCCGCGACATCGTCTCCGCCCGCCTCGAAGCATCCGAGGTCGTCCGGCGCAGGTTGAGTCGAGGCATCAGCCTCCGGTCGTCGGTGCGCTTTCCGGCAGTGGACCCGGTGGACGCCGCCGGGCCACGGATCCGCCTGCGGTTCATGCTCGATCAGGGGCAGTCGCTCGACCTGCCGACGGCGCTGCTGGCCGGTTTGGTCCGGGCCACCGAGCTGGAGAGCATCCTACTGCTGTCGCTGGGCCGCCAGCAGGTACGTGATCTCCTCGGCCAGGTCGTCGACGCGCTGCCAGCCGACCTGCGGGCGATCATGGCCGCGATCGATGCGGCGGTGGCCAAGGTGGCGCTCACGGTCCGTCGCTAGGGTTCGGGAGGCCCCGTCCACAGCGATCGGGCCACGGCTTTCGACGGTGACCGGGCACCGTTATAGTCATCGACGTCCATCGAGGGACCGTCCAAATGGACCCAATATATCCATTGTGGACACCCACGGCATCGATAGAGTCACAATGGGTATCGTCAGCCCTTGAGCCGACATCTCGGCGTCCCTACGATCTGCGGGTGTCCATAGCTGCCGTGTGAAAGGGAAATAAGTTGGCCCACCAAACGGCCCAGGCCGGTGGACTCGCGCGAAGAAGGTTGGGCACCGCCCACCTTGTCTTCTTCACCGTCTCCGCCTCGGCACCGATGACCGTACTGGCCGGCGGCGTCACGACGATGTTCGCGGTTACCCACGTCGTCGGCGTCCCGCTGTCCTTCCCCATCCTGGCCATCGCGCTGGCCCTGTTCGCGGTCGGCTACGCGGCGATGAGCCGGTACGTGTCCAACGCCGGCGCTTTCTACGCCTACCTCGCCAACGGCCTCGGCAAGGCATGGGGCGTCAGCGCGTCGTTCGTCGCGCTGGTCGCCTACAACGCCATCCAAATCGGACTGTACGGACTCTTCGGGGTCGCGTTCGGCGCGTTCGTCAACGCCAAGTTCGGCTGGAACCAGTCATGGTGGGTATGGGGGCTCGGCGCCCTCATCGTCGTCGGCGCGCTCGGCATCCTCCGCGTCGACCTCAACGCGCGGATCCTGTCGGTGCTGCTCGTGCTCGAGGTCCTCGCCGTGCTGGCCTACGACATCGGCGCGTTCAGCCACCCGGCCGGCGGCCACATCACCACCGCCGGGCTGCGCCCCGGTGACCTGTTCGTCAACGGCATGGGTGGCGTGTTCGCCTTCAGCATCGCCGCGTTCGTCGGCTTCGAGTCGGCCGCCGTCTACAGCGAGGAGTGCAAGGAGCCGGGCCGTACCGTCGCCCGCGCCACCTACATCGCGCTCGCCATCACCGGGGTGCTGTACGCGGTGTCGGCGTGGGCGCTGATCGTGGCGACCGGGGCGGAAAAGGTCACGACGACCTCACCGGTCGACGCGGGCGGTACCGTGTTCGTCGAGGTCGCGCGGTACTGGGGCTCGTTCGTCAGCGACGTGGCGAACGTGCTGTTTCTGACCAGCATCTTCGCCGCGTTGCTCAGCTTCCACAACGGCGTCGCGCGGTACCTGTTCGCGCTGGGTCGCGAGCGGGTCCTGCCGCCTCGCCTCGGGCGTACCGGCGTCGGGTCGGGCGCGCCGGTCGGCGGCTCGGTTCTGCAGACCCTGCTCGCTCTCGTCGTCGTCGCCCTGTTCGCCGTGTTCAAGCAGGACCCGGTCGCGGCGCTGTTCACCTGGTTCAGCTACATCTCGGCGGTCGGCGTCCTGCTCCTGATGACCGGCACCTCACTGGCGGTACTCGGCTTCTTCAACGGAACCCAGGCGCTGGCCAACACCTGGCAACGGACCATCGCACCGACCCTGGGCACGATCGTGCTGGCGACCATCACCGCGATCACGATCTACAACTCAGACTCGGTCCTCGGTACCCGCAAGGATTCGCCGCTGGTGTGGATTCTGCCGGGCATCGTCGGCGTGGCGGCGGTCGTCGGCCTCGCCTGGGGACTGGCCCTGCGGAGCCTTCGCCCCGACATCTACGCCGGTATCGGTAAGGGTGCGGTCGAGCCCAGCGAGGACGCCGACGAGGCGGTACCCGTGATCGTGTGACGGGCGCCGGCCCTACGGTCGGACACATCTCAAGACGGCGGCGGGATCCCTTCCGGGACCCCGCCGCCGCCGTACTCAGGGGCAGTGCCACCCGTCGCGGAACGCGGCTCGGCGGGTGGTCTTCATACCCGTTCGGGCGGTGGTGTCACGTTTCCTCCGTGGCCTCGGGATGCGTGGCCTGTCCGGGCTCGCGCCACATGGGGAACATGACGGGTCCTTCGGGCAACTCGATCGGGTCGCCCATGTCCCGGTAGCCGTGCTCCAGATACAGCCGGCGGGTGCCGCTGTCACTGGCCTCCAAGTACGCCGGCACCTGCTGCTCGTCCAGCAGCCGGTGGTACTGCGACATGAGGGCGCTGCCCAGACCCTGGCGGCGTCGATCGCGGCGGACGGCGAGGATCGCCAGGTGTGCGTACGTCGGGACGGTCGGGTAGTGCTTGGCGAGCACCTCGTCGAAGATGCGGAACCGGTCGACGTGCTCCCCGGTCGCGGCGGCCAGCCGCTCGTCATAGTCCGGGACACCCGGGTTGCCACCTGGCTCGTGACGCACCCAGATAGCGGCGCCGGCCCGGTCGGCGCTCGTGTAGACCGCGCCCTCGAGCATGCCCAGCTCGACGTAGAGCCGAAACACGCCCGGGAAGATCTCCCGGCGGACGATCGGGTCAGCCACCAGCCACGCGGACGGGACGAGTTCGTGAAACGCGTCGGCGACGAGCTGCGCCAACCAGTCCGTATCCCGCGGTTGGGCACGGAGCAACTCGACGCCGGTCATCCCAGCCACCCCTGCGGCCGCATCGCCGCGCCGCCGGCGGTCGGCGGGGGCGACGCGTCAGGATTCGTACCCACGCTCATGCGGACGCCGACGCGGGACCGGGTTGCCTTCATCGGCAATGCCGGGACCAGGCCGACGCCGGCAGTGACGGCGGACGCGGCGGGAAGCCAGCGCGCCGCCGGGGAACCTGGCGGTCGGCGGAGCAGGGTGGCGCGGTTGTTCGGTGCCTTCATGGCTCTCTCCTCGCGAGTCTGTCCATACTGGAGGGGCTTGGCGGACACAGCATGGGACTGCCACATCATCGGGGTGCCCGCGGTGTCCTGTCCAGGTCCGCCGGCACCGGCCGGGTCGCACCCGACGGTCAACACCTGGTACGACCACGACGGCCTCTCAGCGGCCGCCACTGGGACCACCGGCGGCCGTGGCTGTGGCTGGTCCAGACCCTGGCCGACGACGTGGATATCCGCTCCGGGCCGGCCGGCACCACGGTTACCGCCGCGATCTGCCGGACCGGCCACTAGCCTGGACCCGTGGCCGCCCTCGACATCGTCCGGACGTGGCCGGTCACCACCGTCGCCGTAGCCGTTGTCAACCCGGACGGCGTGATCGCGTCGACCGGCCCGGACCGCGCCCTGCCGTGGGCGTCGGTGACCAAACCGTTGTCCGCCCTGGCCGCGCTCGTCGCGGTCGACCGTGGCGACATCCTGCTCGACGAGCCCGCCGGGCCCCCCGGGTCGACCGTCCGCCACCTGCTCGCACACGCCTCCGGCCTGCCCTTCTCCGGCGACGGTCCGCTCACCACCCCCGGCCGCCGCCGGATCTACTCCAACCGCGGCTTCGTCGAGCTCGCCGGATTCGTCGAGGAGCGGTCCGGCACACCATTCGCCGACTTCATGCGCGAACGGGTGCTGATGCCGCTGGGCATGCACGGTACCCGGCTCGACGGCTCGGCCGCCGCCGGTGCGACCGGCCCGCTGAGCGACCTGGCCGCGCTGGGACGCGAGCTGCTCGCGCCGACGCTGGTGCCCGACCTGATGCCGGCGGCCACCCGGACCGCGTTCGCCGGCCTCGCCGGTGTGCTGCCCGGGTACGGCCGCCAGGACCCGAACGACTGGGGCCTCGGCTTCGAGATCCGCGACGGCAAGCACCCGCACTGGACCGGCGCCGCCAATTCGGCGGCCACCTTCGGCCACTTCGGACAGTCCGGTACCTTCCTGTGGGTCGACCCGGTCGCCCGGCTCGCCTGCGCCTGCCTGACCGACCGCGACTTCGGGGACTGGGTCAGGCAGCTCTGGCCCGAGCTCTCCGACCGGGTCCTCGCCGAGTTCGCCGCGCCGTGCTGAGCGGGACTACCGGGCGGCGCGGCGGCGGGGCTGGCGACCCGGCGGCTGCGTCGGCCGCGGCCCCGGTTCGACCGGCGGGATCGCCCGCACCACCGGCTGCCCCGCGACGAGGGTGAACGCCTCGCCATGGTGGGCCAGCTCGACCGGGTCGCCCGCGGCAAGCGAGTACGTCGCCTCGCCGGGCAGCACCTCCACACGCAGCCGCTCACCCCGCCACAACAGGTGGAAACCGAGCCGCCGCAGTGACGTCGGCAACCGCGGCGCGAACGTCAGTCCGGTACCGGTGTCGCGCATGCCGCCGAAGCCGGCGACCAGCGCCAGCCAGGACCCGGCCAACGACGCGATGTGCAGGCCGTCGTTGGTGTTGTGCTCCAGGTCGTCGAGGTCCATCCGGGCCGCCTCGCCCAGGTAGTCGTAGGCGAGGTCGAGCTGACCGACCTCGGCCGCCACCACCGCCTGCACGCAGGCCGACAGCGACGAGTCGCGCACCGTCAACTCCTCGTAGTACGCGAAGTCGCGGGCCTTCTCCTCGGCGGTGAACGCGTCCCCGCACTTGTAGAGCGCGAGTACCAGGTCGGCCTGCTTGACCACCTGCTTGCGGTACAGGTCGAAGTAGGGAAAATGCAGCAGCAGCGGGTACTGGTCCGCGGCGGTGTCGGCGAAGTCCCACCGGGCGTGTTCGGTGAACCGTTCCGCCTGGGGGTGCACCCCGAGATGCGCGTCGTATACAAGCAGCATGGCGGCCGCGGCGGCGCGCCACCGGTCGGTCTCCGCCCGGTCGACGCCGAGTTCGGCGGCCTGATCGGGGTGGCGCGCGACCGCGTCGGCGGCGCCGACGAGGTTCCGCTGCGCCATCAGGTTCGTGTACACGTTGTTGTCACAGATCGCGCTGTACTCGTCGGGTCCGGTCACCCCGTCGATGCGGAATCCGTCGGCGGGATCGTGGTAGCCCAGCGACATCCACAGCCGGGCGGTCGCCACCAGCAGACCCAGCCCGACCTCCCGCTCGAAATCGAGGTTCCCGGTGGCCTGGGCCAGCCGGATCGCGGCGTCGGCGATGTCGGCGTTGACGTGGAACGCGGCGGTGCCGGCCGGCCAGTAGGCGGAGCACTCCTCGCCGGTGATGGTCCGCCAGGGGAACGCGGCACCCTCCAGAGTGAGCTGGCGGGCCCGTTCGAGCGCGGCCGGCAGCGTCAGGAACCGCCAGCGCAGCACGTCCTCGGCGGCGTCGGGCGCGACGTAGGTGAGCACCGGCAGGACGTAGGACTCGGTGTCCCAGAACGCGTGCCCGTCGTAACCGCGACCGGTGAGGCCCTTCGCCGCGACCGGGCGTCGTTCGGCCCGGGCGCTCGCCTGCAGCAGTTGGAACAGCGCGAACCGGACGGCCTGCTGGACCTCATCGTCGCCGTCGACGTCGACGTCGGCGCGCTGCCAGTAGTCGTCGAGATACTCGCGTTGCTCGGCGAGCAGCCCGTCCCAGCCGGTCGCGCGGGCCAGCGTCAGGGCCGCCTCGACCTGTGCCGTGATCGCCGGGATGGTGCGCTGGCTGGACCAGCCGTACGCGATGAACTTGACCAGCCGCAGCGGCTGGCCGTCGGCGAGGCCGGCGGTCACCGTGTACCGCGCGAGGTTCTCGCCGCCGCGGATGCCGGTCCACACGTCGGGTGGGCCGTCCACGACGTGGTCCATCGACACGCCGACCCGCCGGCCGCTGACCCGGGTACTGTGCACCAGCATCGCCTGGCTGCCGCTCACGCCGTGCAGCTCGGGCTTCAGCGGTGCCTCCAGCACGGCCGCGGCCCGCGGGTCGGAGCTCACGCTCGGCAGCTGCTCGTTGGCGACCAGTTCGGACTGCAGTACCACGTGCAGCGGCCGGCCGAGCGGGCGCACCTCGTAGGAGATGGCCACGGTCGCCCGCTGGGTGAACGACACCAGGCGGGTGGAGCTGATCTCCACGGTGTGCCCGGACGGCGAGGTCCAGGTGGCGGTGCGCCGCAGCGTTCCGTCGCGCAGCGAAAGCACCCGTTCGTGCGAACGCAGATCGCCGTACCGCACGTCGAACGGTTCGTCCTCCACCAGCAGCCGGATCAGCTTGCCGTTGGTGACGTTGATGACCGTCTGACCGGAGTCCGGGTACCCGTAGCCGGCCTCCCCGTACGGCATCGGCCGGACCTCGTACAGCGAGTTGAGGTAGGTGCCGGGCAGGCCGTGCGGGTCGCCCTCGTCGAGGTTGCCGCGCAGTCCGATGTGCCCGTTGGACAGTGCGAAGACCGATTCGGTCTGGGCCAGTACGCCGAGGTCGAGGCTGGTCTCGCGGACCAGCCACGGCTCCGCGGGGAACGCCGGGTCGCTGATCATGATCCGGGCAGCAGGTCGGCGAGGTCGGCGACGACGATGTCGGCGCCGTGCGCGCGCAGCTCGTCGGCCTGGCCGACCCGGTCGACCCCGACCACGTACCCGAACCGGCCGGCCCGACCGGCGGCGACTCCGGCGAGCGCGTCCTCGAACACGGCGGCGTTGGCCGGTTCGACGCCGAGCCGCCGCGCCGCGGCCAGGAACGTGTCCGGCGCGGGTTTGCCGGCCAGCTTCTCCCGTTCGGCCACGAGCCCGTCGACCCGCTCCTCGAGCAGGTCTTCGATGCCGGCGGCGTGCAGGATCTCGGCGCAGTGCCGGCTGGCGGAGACCACGGCGCGGCGCAGCCCGGCGTCGCGGACCGCCCGCAGGTACCGCACCGACCCCGGGTACGGCGTCACCCCGTGCTCGCGGACCTGCTGCCGGAACAGCACGTCCTTGCGTGCGCTCAGCCCCTCGACCGTGTCGCGGTCCGGCGGGTCGTCCGGGTCCCCCTCGGGCAGGCTGATGCCGCGCGATTGCAGAAACGACCGGGTACCGTCCGCCCGCGCCCGGCCGTCGACATACCGCTCGTAGTCGTCCGTCGGGTCGAACGCGACGAACGGCGTACCGGTCGATTCGGCGTAGTCGCGCAGGAACGCGTCGAACATCTTCGTCCACGCGGCCGCGTGCACCGCCGCCGTGGGGGTCAGGACGCCGTCGAGGTCGAACAGGCAGGCACGGATCTCACTGGGCAGGCTCGGCACGATCCCACGCTAGTACAGCGCAGGTCGGCCGGCTCGCCGACGGGCCCCGCCACCGTCGCGTCGGACCGCGTGGGATGGGAGAGTGCCCGATGTGGTCACCTTCGCCGAGCTCACCGGCCGGGCCAGGGCGTTGACCGACGGCCACCGGCGCGCGGTACTCGGTATCACCGGCTGTCCGGGTGCGGGCAAGACCACCCTCGCCGAGCGCCTCGTACGCGCGCTCGCCCCGGCTCCGCCGCCCGGCGCGCCCGTCGGCGACTGGGTCGCCCAGGTACCGATGGACGGTTTCCACCTCGCCGACGCCGAACTGGACCGGCTGCACCGCCGGGATCGCAAAGGCGCGCCGGACACGTTCGACGCGGCCGGCTACGCGGCACTGCTGCGACGGTTAGCCGAGGACTCCGGCGAGATCGTCTACGCCCCCGGCTTCGAGCGGACCCTGGAGCAGCCCATCGCCGGCCGGATTCCGGTGCACCCGACCGTCCGCCTGGTCATAACTGAGGGTAACTACCTGTTGCTGCCCGACGGCGACTGGTCGCGGGTGCAGCGGTACCTCGACGAGACCTGGTACGCCGACCTCGACCGAGACGAGCGGCTCCGCCGCCTGGTGGCCCGGCACATCCGGTACGGCAAGTCCCCGGCAGCCGCGCTGGCCTGGGCCACCGGCACCGACGAACGCAACGCCGCCCTGATCGAAACCACCCGTCCCCGCGCCACCCTCGTCGTCGGGATGCACGGCGGCGGCCCCGGCTGATTCCATCCCGATCGAACCGGTCGGGGTGTGCGTACGTACGCAGGATGAGACAGCTTGGAGACCCATGCATCCCATCCGTGTCCTGCGCACCCTCGGCCCCCGCCGCCCCCCGCTCTGTCGCGGCGTGGACGTCGCGCACGCCTGGCTCACCGTGGCGCTCGCCGTGCTGCTGCTGGTCGGCGGGCCGCTGATCGCGTTCGGTGCCGGCCGGTCGGTGTACCGGCACGGGATGGCAGCGGCGTTGCAGGCGGGGCGGGAGCAGGCGCGCGTCGATGCCACCGTCACCGCGGACGCCACCGCGAACACGCAGGCCAGTCAGTACGCCGGGGTGCGCGGGCAACTGCTGGCGCCGGCCCGCTGGTACGACACGCGGGGGGTCCTGCACGTCGGCACGATCGTCTCGGTCACGGCGGCGGGGGCCGGCACGGTGGTCGAAATCTGGATCAACGAGGCGGGCGACCAGGTGCCCCCGCCGCCGCGGCGTGGGCTGGTCATCGAGCGGGCCGTCGGGATCGGTGCCAGTACGGCGGTCGGCTTCGGCTTCCTGGTGGTAATCGCGTTCCTGGCGGCGGCGCGTACCCTCGACCGGCGCCGGTTCGCCTCCTGGCACCTGGCCTGGGAGTCGGTCGAGCCGCGGTGGAGTGGCCGCCGGTAACTGCCGGGGTAGGGCGACCGTCGCCACACCGGCCGGCGGCGGCGGTCAGCACCCGGCCGGTGGCGGCGACGACCCTCGCGGTCGCCACCCGGCGACGATCATCACACTGGGGTCAAGAAAGCCTCCGGGCCTTCCATGCCACCAGGGATCTCGCCTACCGTTGCCGCGTTGCCGCGTTGCCGCTGATGAATGTCGTCAGGGTCGACACAGGCGCAACCGGTGCGAGCTCAGGGGCGGAGGTCGAGGCGCCGTGATCACGTTCGAGCGGGTGACCAAGCGGTTCGACGACGGCACCGTCGTCCTCAACGACCTCGACCTCGAGATCCCGACCGGCAAGGTGACCGTGCTGGTCGGGCCGTCCGGCTGCGGTAAGACCACCACGCTCCGGATGATCAACCGGATGGTCGAGCCCACCGCCGGCCGCATCCTGGTCGACGGCCAGGACATCCGTGCGGCGGACCCGCCGGTTCTGCGCCGCCGTATCGGATACGTCATCCAGCAGTCCGGGCTCTTTCCGCACCGCACGATCGTCGACAACATCGCCACGGTTCCGCTGCTGCTTGGCTGGTCACGGCGGCGGGCCCGGTCACGGGCGCTGGAGCTGCTGGAGACGGTCGGCCTGCCGGCGACGTTCGCCAGGCGCTACCCGTACCAGCTCTCCGGCGGGCAGCAGCAGCGCGTCGGGGTGGCTCGGGCGCTGGCCGCCGACCCGCCCGTGCTGTTGATGGACGAGCC
>JAVHWE010000507.1:0-8807 GCA_032160285.1 Micromonosporaceae bacterium
CTTCAGGAGCGGGACCACCGTCGCGACGAACCGGTCGGCGACCGCGCTGGAACTGAGGTCGATACCGGCCGCCGCACCACCGATCGACATCAACGTGGTGAGACCGGCCGCCTTGGCCTGGCACATCTCGGCCGGCGTGGCGACCTTCACGGTCGCGTCCATTCCGTCTTCCCACAGAACCGTGCCGTCGGAGCGGATGACCGGGAACGCCGCGTTGATCACGTTGTAGCCGTGGGTCCGGATCCGGGCATCGGTGATCGGAATCCAGCCGAGCCCCGGGTGCACGCCGTTGACCGCGCCGTCCCAGTTCTCCCAGTACCCCTGGATGACCTTGCCGGCCGGCCTCGACTTCACCGCGCAGGTGGCGGCCGGCGGCGGCGCGCCCGGTCCGGGCGGGGGCGACGACGGCGGAACCGGCACCGGTGGCGGGGGCGACGACGGCGGAACCGGTACCGGCGGCGGGGCCCCGCCGTCGCAGGCTCCGAGGTCCCGCCACAGGGTGGGGGTCGCCGCGGGATTCCAGCCGGCGCCGGGCTGCGCGGTGTGCGCCACGATCGCCTCGTACAGGCGGCCGTTGTAGGTCACCCGGGAACCCACCGCGAAGCTGTTGCCTTCGGCCCACGCCGGCGCGGTGCAGGCGACGAGAATCGCATTCGGGGAGCCGCTGACGGCGGCGGCTCCACTGTCCGGCATGAGAACGAGTCCCGTCGCCATTGTCATTGCCGCGCCGGCTACCAGGGCAACCGCCGAACGTCGAAGTCTCATGACACTCCAAACCCATCGATTGGGCAGTGAGCTTATCAAATGATGTATCTCGATGTATTGGGTCGCCGCGGAAGGCCTCAGGGGCAGCGTGGCGCCGACGGCGCGGACAGCTGCGCCACCGCGGCCTCGTTGTGCAGCACCACGTATCCCCGCCGGTCGAAGACGACGCGGTACCCGCGGCTGGTCAGCAGGTCCACCCGGCGCCGCTGTTCGTCCAGCGAGCAGAACGGGAACTGGCGGCGCCGCACGTCGGCCACGACCCAGTTCGCGTACCGCGGGGTCCGATCCCAGAGCAGCACCCGGGTGCGGGCTGACAACCTGGGTCCGATCGGGCTGACCGCCTCGACCAGCACACCGGACGGCACGCTGCCGGCCGCCCCCGCCGCGGCCCGCAGGTCAGGGCCCGGTCGCCACGACGACGCGTACGGCAGCGCGCCGAGCGCGGTCAGCGGTGTCCCGATCACACCGATCACCAGCACCACCACCGCCCAGACGGTGCCGATCCGGGCCGGTGAGGCCCTCCCCCGCCGCCGCCACCAGCTCCGTAACCGCACCGCGCCGTCCACCCCCGCGTACAGCAGCGGCACCACCAGGTACGCGTTGTACTGGACGCCGGTGATCCACCAGTTCGGCGCGTCCGACAGCATGCGCTCCGCGAGCAGCGGCATCACCACGAGAAGGTACGGCGACAGCAGGGCCATCCCCCCGGACAGCGCCAGCAGCGCCAGCATCGTCCGGACCTTCACCGCCGGCCGGGTGAACGTGGCGAGGGTGTCCAGCGGATGGGCCACCACGTGCCCCAACGCGCTCGGCACGTCCGGGCCGAGCCGGCTGTACGTCCAGTAGTAGTCGGCGCGTCCACCGAACGCCGGGATCAGCATCCGGGCCTCGACCACCGTCACGGCCACCCCGCCGACCAGCAGGGCGGCACCGAGCAACGGCGTGCCGCGCCAGCCCGGTGGCCCCCCGCCGAGGGTCCGGGAGCCACGCCGGCCCGGTGGCCCCCCGCCGAGCGCGCGGGAGCCACGCCACCGCGGCGGCCCCGCACCGAGTGCGCCCCCCAACAGGCACAGGCCCAGGGCGGCGACGAGCAGGCCCAGGTCCTCCTTGACCAGGACCAGGGCCGCGCACGCGAGGACGAGGTGCCACCATCGGCCGGTCCCGTGACGGTACGCCGACAGCCGCTCGAACAGGACCGCCATGATCAGCGGCGCGAACGCCACCTCGTGGAAGTCGAAATCGACCGCCGCCACGATCGGCCACGACACCGCGTACCCGCCGACGACGCAGTACGCGGCGACGGTACCCAGTTCACGGCGGACGAGAATCCACAGTGGCCCGATCGCCGCGGCGAACAGCATCGCCTGGGCGACGAGCAGGGTCTGCGGACCGTCGTAAACCCAGTACAGCGGCGCGAGCAGGACCAGAATCGGCGAGAAATGATCCCCGAGTACCGAGAAGCCCGGGCCGAAGCCGTTGTGCACTCCCTTGACGATCGCCACCGGCAGGTGGCCCCGGCTGTAGGAGCGCACCGCCTGGTCGAAAATCACCAGGTCATACGTACCGGCCCGCAACATCAGGTACCGGTTGAACGAGCAGGCGGCGTAGATCGTCGCCGCGACGGTAGAGATCACGCCGAGCGCCACGGCGTGCCGCCGGCCGCGGCCCGGCACCGGCCGCGGCGTCGGATCGGCGGCTACCACCTCGGCGACGCTCATGGCGCGGAATCCTATCCGCCATGTCACCCCACGGCTGGAAGTCCGGTCCCGGCGGGCCGGCTCACGGCAGGCAGGCTCCCGGCAGGCCTAGTCACGGCCGGCAGGCTCACCGCAGGCAGGCTCACGGTCGGGTCGGGGCCGGTGGGGTGATCAGCGCGACGGGCTCGACGCCGACCGCGACCGACCGGACCGCCTCCCCGGCGAGCGCCTCGCGCCAGGCGCGCGACTCATCCGCGTTGACGTGGCTACGTACCAGCCACAGGCGGCCCCCACCGGTGACCAATCCGCGGGCCCTCGCCAGCGCCGCCGCCACAGACGCCGGGTCGCGGCCGGCCGCGATCACGATCCGGCGGCCCGGCGGATACCGCACGTACCACCCGGTCGCCTGCACGCCACCCTTGACGAACTCGGGCCGGTCGGCCGACCAGTAGTAGCCGAACCCGTACTGGCCGGAGAGGTTGACCAGAATGGCGTCCCCGGGGCGGCGGTGTGCGGCCACGTACCGCACCTGTGCCCGGACATTTTCGCGCGCGTCGCCCGGCGGTACCGCCCGGTCCAGCCGGCCGCGGTTGGCGGCGGCGAAGCCGGCAACCGCCGCCGCTACGAAGACCACCCGCAGCCCGGCCACCACCGGTCGCGGCGCGCGGGCGGACAGTCGGGTCGCCGCGGTCACCGTGCCGACCAGCCCGACCGCGACCGTCACCGCGCCGGTCACCAGGAGGAAGTGGGACGTACGCAGGTCGAGGAGCGGGTACACCCGCCCCACACCGGCGACGACCGCGACCACCGGCAGCGTCACCACGGCCGCCGCCGTCGCCGGCCGACCGAGCCGGACCAGCGTGACCACCCCGGCCGCGAACAGCAGCACGTACAGCGGCCAGGGCAGACCGATCGCGGGGCGGAGCTGGTCGGCCCGCTCGATGAGGTACCGCGGCAGCTCGCCGGGCCGGGGAAAATAACCGGCCCAGTAATCGACCATCGCCCGATTGCGGGCGGCACCGTCAGCGAGCAGGTAGACCGCACCCATAGCGACCACCGCCGGGGCGGCCTCGACCAGCAGACCGGGCAGTCGTCGCCAGCGCCGGCCGAGGACGGCTACCACGAACGGGCCGCCGAGCACCGCGACGCCGACCAGGGCGGCCGGATGGCTGAACAGCATGCCGACCGTCACCGCGCCAGCCAGCCCCGCCGCCCGAAACGGCGATCCCCGTTTCGACGCCGCCTCACCTGCCGGTGCCGCCTCACCTGCCGGTGCCGCCTCACCTGCCGACCGCGACACGGGCGACGACCGCGCCTCGGGCGGCCCCGACTCGGGCGACGACCGCGACTCGGGCGACGGCTCCAATCGTGCGGACAGCGCCAGGAGGACGAGCGCCACCGCCGCGTCGGCGGTGTACTGCTTCAGATCGTGCCGGAGCTGCTGGGCCGGCAGCAGCGTCACCGCCGCGGCGGCAGTCAGGCCCGCCAGGAGCGCCGGGACGCGACCCGGCCACCCGAGCGTGCGGGCGAACCCGTACCCGGCGATGACGGAGGCGGTCAGGAACGCGTACGCGATCAGCCGGTGGATCTGACCGTGCGCTGGCAGCATCCAGACCAGAAACGTCCAGCCCAGCGGCGTCGACGCGGTGGTGGTCGGCAGGGCGGCCAGTGGCGCCCGGCTTGACAGTGCCACCCACGCCTCATCCAACCAGTACGGCGAGGTGAGCACGGAACCGACGGGGTGCACGACAAGAAGCACCAGCAGGCTGGCGAGGATCGCGCCCGCATCGGCCAGGACCAGGGAGCGTTTCGGGGATGCTGACCCCGCAAGGTCTCCCTGATCATTGGTCGGCCGCTCGACGGTACCGCGATGGTTGGCCACAGCGTCCGGATCCTACTGCGACCGCGACCGGGCCCGACGCGGCCACCGCGGCGGGCCTACCGACGGCGGTGGTTCCGGCCCGCGGAGCGCCCGCGGAGCGCCCGCCTGGCGCTTCCCAGGCGATAAACGTAGGCTGTCGCGCGGTGTGCCGGGGAAGCCTGGTCGGTGGTTGACAAGAGCTGCACTACCTGTGAAGGCATCGAAATGGTTACCGATCGCCCATTGTCCGCGGGTGGCCCGCGCGGCGGTACGGCATCGTCGATGGTGGGCACCGCCCGCCAGCGTGCGCCGTGGACGGTCCGGCGGAGTGCGGTGGCAGCGGGTACGGCGGAGTCGGCAGCCGCGTCGGACACGGCGACGCCATCGGGACTGGCGAGCCCGGCACGGGCGGGCGCCGCCGCGGGTCCGCCGACCGAACGCTCACCGGGCAACCCGGCCGGCGTCGTCCTGGGCGTACTGTCGATCGGGCCCGCCCTGCTGGCTGCGGCCTGGATGACGGCCACCGTGCCGTTGGCGGCGTTGGGCGCGTTCCGGCCGATCGCGGTGTTCGCCCTGGCGGCCGCGGTTGCCGCCGTGGTGGTACCGCTCGGGCTGAGCCTGATCCGGTCGGCGGCGGCGAAGATGAGTCCGCCCTGGTGGTCGGTAATCGCGATCGTGGCGGTCGCTGCGGGGTTCGCGCTGTTCGTCGGCGCCACCCACGACCAGCAGATTCTGTTGCGCCGCGACGCGGGTTCGTACGCGCAGATCGGGTACTGGCTGGCGCACCACGCCGGCCTGAATTCGCCGGTACCGGCCGCGGCGTTCGGCGCGTCCCCGGGCGACCTCACGTTCGGCAGTCCGGCCTTCTACGAGCGCGGCGGCGAGCTGATCCCCCAGTTCATGACCGGGTGGCCGACCGCACTCGCCGCGGCCGAGTGGGTCGCCGGCTGGCGCGGCATCCTGCTGCTGCCCGCCGTGGTCGGCGGCGGTGCCATTCTGGCCGTCGGCGGGTTGGCCGCGCGCCTGGTGGGTGCACGGTGGGCACCGCTGGCCGCGCTGTTGACCGCACTGGCCTGGCCGGTGATCCGGGTCTGCCAGACCACGTACTCCGAGCCGCTCGCCCTGATGATGCTCGTCAGTGGCATCGCGCTGCTGATCGACGTGGTGGCCGCGGGCTCGGGTGCCGGCGGCCCGGCCGTCCTCACCGACGACCGCCGTCGCCGGATACGGCGGCACGCGTTCGCGGCCGGGCTGGTGCTGGCCGCGGGCGAACTGGTCCGGCTCGACTTCGGCGTCGACATCGGCCTCATCATCCCGGTGCTGGGCTGGATGGTCCTGACCCGCCGGCCCGGCGTGCGGGCGTTCGTCTGCGGGGCGCTGGTGACCGGACTCCTCGCGGTCGCCGACGGCGCCTTTGTCACCCTTCCGTACCTGCAGACCAACGCGTCGTCGGTGATACCGATGATCGCGGTCATCGCGTTGCTCACGGTGTCGACCGCGGTGGCCGTTCAGGTGCTGCGCCGGTGGACACCGGCACCGCGCACCGCGGACCGGCTGCGGCGGGTACCGGCGATCGGCGCCGCCGCGGTCGTGGCGCTCGGGGTCGGGCTCGCCGTCCGGCCCTACCTGTGGGTGGACCATTCGACGACGAGCCCGGCCACCCGTTCCTTCACCGCCGACCTCCAGCGCCGCTTCGGCCTGCCGGTCGACGGCACCCGGGGGTACGCGGAGCAGAGCCTGAACTGGTTGTCGTGGTACCTCGGCTGGCCGCTCCTGATCACCGCCCTTGCCGGCGCGGCGATCCTGACCTGGCGGGTATTGAGCCGCCGCGATCCGCGGTGGTTGCCGCCGCTGGTGGTGTTCGTGGGCTCGGCCGTGGAAACCCTGATGCGGCCCGGTATCACCCCGGATCACCCCTGGGCGGATCGTCGGCTGGTCGTCGAGGTGATTCCCGGGATGATCCTGTTCGCCGTCTGGGCGGCCGCCGCGGCCACCCGGTGGACGCGGTCCACACTGCGCGCGTCGACGTCGCTTCGATCGACCCCCCGCTCGGCCGCCGGGCCGGTGCCCGGCCGATCGGCCACCGGGCCGGTGCCCGGCCTTGGGTGGGCGAAGGCCACCCGGGCGGTGGTGACGGCAATGGTCGCGGCGCTGGCGGTCGTGGCGTTCGTGCGACCGACCGTGGCGGCGACGAGACCGGTCGCGGCGCTGCGTACCGAGCTCGGTGAGCTCGCCGCGGTGCGGACGGTGTGCGACGCGCTCCGGCCGGACGATTCGGTGGTCCTGCTCGATTCGATGTGGGTTCCCACCCTGCGCGCACAGTGCGGCTTGCCGGTCGCCCGGCTGGTCGGCCCGTCGCCGGCGGCCCTCGCCCGGGTGACGGCCAGTATCCGGGCGGCCGGCCGAACCCCGGTGGTCGCGGCCGCGGGCGCGAACCCGCTCCAGGCGCAGGGCCTCGCGCCCGTCCAGGTTCTCAATCTGGTGACCCAGCAGGACGCCAGTGAGCTCATCGCACGGCCCGTCTCGACGCAGCCGTTCCGGGTCGAGTTCTGGCTCGTCCGGCCCTGACGCCGCGATCGGAGGCCGCGCCACACCACCGATCGGAGGCCGCAGCACACCACCGATCGGAGGCCGCGCCACACCACGTAGTGTCGAAGGTTCACGAGGGGAGCCGCCCAGGATGTTCGTCGATCCGACCAAGGCGCCGACAACGGACCCCGCCACGGCCAGGGCGGGAGACGCGCCGCGACCGCACGTGAGCATCGTGCTGCCCTGCTTCAACGAGGAGGACCACGTCCTGCTCGAGATCAAGCGGATCTGCGCGGCGATGGACGCTACCGGGTACGCCTACGAGCTGATCGGGGTGGACGACGCCTCCACCGATTCGACCCTGGCGGTTCTGCGCGCGGCCGAGTCGGACTTTCCGCGGCTGCGGGTGGTGCCGTTCCACCGCAATGGCGGTGCCGGCACGGTCCGGCGGATCGGGTCCCACCTGGCCGGCGGCGACATCGTGGTCTGGACCGACGCCGACATGACGTACCCGAACGAACGCATCCCCGAACTGGTCCGGATGCTCGACGAGGACCCGACCATCGACCAGGTCGTCGGCGCCCGACGGACCGAGGAGGGCTCGCACAAGCTGCTGCGGGTACCGGCGAAGTGGATGATCCGCAAGATCGCCGAGTGGTTGACCAACCAGCGGATCCCCGATCTGAACTCCGGGCTGCGGGCATTCCGGCGCGAGGTCGCGGCCCCGTACCTGCGGCTGTTGCCGCCCGGGTTCTCCTGCGTGACGACGATCACCCTGGCGTTCCTGTCCAACCAGCACGACGTGGCGTACCTGCCGATCGAGTACGGCAAGCGGTCGGGCACCTCGAAGTTCCGCTTCGTCACGGACGCCTACCGGTACATCCTCCAGGTGCTTCGCATGGTGATGTACTTCAACCCGCTCAAGGCGCTGATGCCGGTGGCGTTGTGGCTGATCGCGATCGGCGTCGGCAAGGGCATCTTCGACGTCGCGGTGCACCCGATCCGGGTGGCGACCAACACCATCCTGGTATTCCTGACCGGGCTGATCATCGGCTCGTTGGCGCTGCTCGCCGACCTGATCGTGCGGTCTCGACCCGACCAGTAGGCCCCGGTGCCCGGTCAGCTTGTTATCGGAGCCGGCCCGCTACCCCCCAGCCGGGCCCGCACCACGATGCCGGTACCCGTGCCGGGGAATGCCCGCTGGGCCAGTCGGAACGGCACGGTAGCCCAGCGCGTGGCGAGGCCCCGGACACTGCCGGGTTGCAGCAGCCGGCCGGAGGCGGCCGTGCGCTCGGCCGCCGACGCCGCCCCGGCCGCCGCCGACGCGGCCAGCCGCCGCCGACCGACGGCGTTGCGGACCGCCTCCAGCAGATACCCCAACGGCATCCCGTACTGGCGCAGCTCGATGTCGTCGAACCCGGCCCGGCCGAGCAGCGCGACCAGCGCGTCCGGATCGTACCGGCGGACGTGCCCGACCAGAACGTCCGCGGCCGCGTACCGTCGTTGGTGCGCCGGCACCGACACCAGCAGCCACCCGCCGGGCCGAAGCCGCGCCGCCCACGCCGCCAGCGCGCCCGCGTCGTCGTCGATGTGTTCGAGCACCTCGAAGGCGCAGACCAGGTCGAACCGGGCCGCGCCAACCGCGTCGACGGTGCCGTGGTGCACGTCACCGCGACCGACGCGGGCCAGGCGCTGCCGCGCGACCGCCGCCGACGCGGCGTCCGGCTCCACCCCGACGTACCGGTGGCGGCAGGCCAGCCGGGCACCGAGCGCCCCCTGGCCGCAGCCCACCTCCAGGACGTCGACCACCGACGGCGGCAGCAGCCGGGAGACCACGTCGAAGCGCAGCCACGCGTTCGGGGTCAACGGCGCCCACCGGTCCACGCCCGCGTTCCGCCTCGGGTCGCCGGCCATGTGCTCCTCGGCCTTGTGCTGCTCAGCCACGGCTTACCCGC
>JAVHWE010000579.1:0-9382 GCA_032160285.1 Micromonosporaceae bacterium
TGGTCGTCAACGGTGTCGCCGCGGCGGTGGCCGTCGGCGCCCTGGCCGCGGTCATCCTGCTGGCAGTCTGGGCGGTGTGGCCCCGCGACGCCAAGATCGACCTACGGGATCTGGTGTGGATCGCACCGTTCCTGCCGGTGATCGTGGCGCATGACACCGGCCGGTTCAGCTACCTCGCCGACCGCACGCCGGGCCGGGCGCTCACCATCGACCTCACCTGGGTCGGCGCCCAGGCCGTCGCCGTCACGGTGATGATCGCCACGGGGCTGACCAGCGCCGGCGGCCTCTTCGTGTGCTGGGGTATCGGTGCCGCCGCCGGTGCCACCGTGTTCGTGGTCCGGACCGGTCTTCGGCCGTGGCGGGGTCGACCACTGCGATGGGTGGCCGAGACCCGGCATCTGTCCGGCTGGTTCACCGCCACCGCGCTGGTCGGGCAGGTACAGGTGCAGGCGGTCGGCTTCATCGTCGCCGGCCAGTTGTCCCGGGCCGACCTGTCGGGCCTGCGCGGTGGGCAGACCGCGCTGATCCAGCCGGTACAGAACTTCGTCACCGCGGTACAGGGGCTGCTGGTGCCGCGGGCGTCCCGGCTCGCCCGCGACGCGGCCGCGCCACCGGCCCGCGACGCGGCCGCGCCACCGGCCGGCGAGGATGACGCCGCTGCCGCCGATCGCGATGCCGGTGCCGCTGGACCTGCCGCCGGGGCCGAGCTGCGCCGGCTGATCCGGCTGCTGGCGCTGGCGTTCACCGGGCTCGCCGCGCTGCTGGTGGCGGTCATGTGGCCGTTGGCCACGCTGGTACTGACCCATGTCCGCAAGTTCTCCGACATCGCGCCGCTCGCGTTGCCGATGAGCCTGCAGGCGGCCATCTACCTGGTCCAGGTGCCGTTCACCTCGGCGCTGCGGGCGATGCACCGGGCCAGGCTGCTGTTCGTGCAGTACGTGACGTTCACCGCGGTCAGCCTCACCGCCCTGGTGGTCGGCGCGCACGCGCGCGGTCTGGCGGGCGCCGCGTGGGGTCTGACGGTCGGCGCGGCCGTCGGTTTGGCGATGATGATCGGCCTGTACCGGTCTTCCCTACACTGGCTCGGCCGCGACGAGTCCGACCGCTACACCGACGAGGGGTCCACCCGGGCGCTGCCGCCGACCGGCGACACGGTCGCGTCCACGCTGCCCTGACGTCTGGGCGCGACGAGCAGCCCGGCCTCGCCGGCCACGAGCAGGATCCACAGGGTGCCGCCGGTACCGCCGAGCAGCCAGTCGGCGGTCGGAATGGTGGCGACCGAGCCCATCGCGGTGACGGCCAGCCACGCGGGGCCGCGCCAGGCGCGCCGGAGCAGCAGACCCAGGCCGAACAGGAACGCCAGTTCGCCGAAAACCCCGCCGCGGCGCAGCGCACCGACCGCCGCGTTGTCGGTGGTGAGCTTGAGGCCGTTCCGGGCGACCACCGCCCGTGACGTCGCGGTGTCGCCGAACAGTTTCCGCGCCACGTTCCCGTCGACCCATTCGCGGCCGACCTGCCGCCAGGTGTCGACCCGGCCGCTGGTCACATCGCCACCGCCGTACCGGGCCTGGAACAGGAAACCGTTGCCCCGCGACAGCACCAGGACCAGCGCCAGCACCGCGAACGGCGTGGCCGCCGCGAGCCAGGCCCGACGGTACGCCGGCAGTCCCGCGCCGCGCCGCCGCCACAGCAGGTAGGCGTGCACCACGCCGGCGGCGCCGAGGTAGACGAACCCGGTCCGGGAGTTGGTCACGAAAATGATGCCGCCGGCCAGCGCGGTCACCGCGATCCGCTGCCACACCGCGAACGCCCGGTCGACGCCGATCCGCATCGCCGCGACCACCCCGACCAGGGCCAGCGAGTTCGGGTGGTACAGCAGCCACTGGCCGCCCCAGAACCGGTGCACCATCACGTCGGTACCCCAGCCGCCGGGCGGGACCACGTGCCGGTGGGCGAACAGGTTGCCGGAGCCCGACAGCACCAGCAGCGCGACACCCAGCAGAAACGCGCCGACGATGCCCACCGACAGGTCCCGGCCACCCTCGCGGCGCGAGCCGGCCACGACGGCGAGCACCGCCAGACCGAACACCCCGGCGTACGCGACCCGCTGCGCGCCGACCGTCACCGACAGGGTGAGCAGCGCGCCGACGATGCCGAGCAACCAGTACGCGAGGCCGAGCCAGGCGGTGCCCAGGCGTGGTAGCAGCGGTAGGTCGCGCAGCCACGGCCAGCTCCAGCCGGCGAACACGACCCCTTCGACCCCGAGCAGGGGCCAGACCAGCCAGTTTCCGTACCGCAGCGACGTCCAGCTGAGCATGCCGGCCGCGATGAACAGGCCGCCGATGACGAGGCCCCGGACGGTGAGGCCGGGCAGCGTGGTGACGAACCAGGCGATCGCGACCGCGAGCGCCCCGGCCAGGAACGCACCCAGCGCGTACCGGGCCGTGTGCCGGTCGGCGTACGACACGATCGCGGCCGCCAGGCCGACGGCGACGCCGACGGTGACCGCGGTCCGGCGGGTCATCGGGCCACCTCCCGGTAGATGTCGAGCAGCCGGTCGACCAGCACGTCGGGGGAGAAATTCCGTTCGTACCGGAGCCTCGCGGTCGCCGCGAGACTCCCCGCACCGGCGGCCGCGACCTTGAGCCCGGCGGACACCGCCTCCACCGTCGGCTCGACGATCCAGCCAGCGGCGCCGGTCGCGCCCGCCGCGCCTGCCGCGCCGGTCGGTACCCCGGCGTCGGCCGGTATCCCGGCGCCTGTTGACCCGCCGACCAGGTACGGGATGCCGCCCATCGCGGTGCCGAGGACCGGGCGACCGGTGGCCAGCGCCTCCAGTACCACGGTGGGCAGCGGATCGTCCCAGGTCGATGCCATGATCACACAAGCCGAGGCGGCCATCGCGGCGAAGGTGTCCGACCGGCCCAGCGGGCCGAGGTAGGTCACGTCGGCGCGGCCGGCGGCGACCGACTCGACCAGGGGCCGGAGGGGACCGTCACCGGCGATCCGCAAGTTGCCGAGCTCGCCGTCCCCGTGCCGCCGCCAGGCGTCCAGCACCAGCCCCACCCCCTTCTCCGGTACCAGCCGGCAGGCGACCAGGAAACCGTCACCCGCCGTGGCGACCGCGCCGGGGTCGGTGATGGCGTTGGGTTTGACACTGATCCGGTCCGCCGGGATGCCGTAGTCGCGCAGGTGGCCGGCGATCGCGTCGGTCAGCGCGACGTACCGGTCGACCGACCGCCACGTTCCCCGGTGTACCGCGAGCGTGGTCGCCATGATCGCACTCTGCGCCCGGGAGCCCCGGTAGCAGGCGTGCCGGATCGCGGGCAGCCCGAATGCCTTACCCCGGCAGTCGTGGCAGACGTGTCCGTCACGGAAGTACAGGCCGGGGGCGCACACCTGGCGGTAGTTGTGCACCGTCTGGATGACCGGTACGCCCCGGCGGTGCGCGGTACGCACTACCCACGGTGACAGCAGGGGGTACGGGTTGTGCAGGTGCACCAGGTCGGGCCGCTCGGTCCGGAGTACCTCGTCGAGCGCCCGCTGCGACGGTCCATTGTAGATGGGCGACAGTGGCAGCAGCGCCCGCTGCGCCGCGGGCAGGTCGCCGATCTCGTCGGAGCTGCGCAGAAACGGCAGCACGGTCACCCCGGCGGCCCGCAGCTGGGCGATCTCGGCGTCGACCACGATGTTCTCACCGGACGGCGCTGCCGCGGCGTACCGGTTGTGCGCGACGAGTACTTTCATGGCGCTCATGGCCGGCTGAGCCTACGACAACGGCGTGATCTCGGGCAGACTGGACGCGTGCCCGAACTTCCCGAGGTCACCGCCCTGGCCGCCTACCTACGCGAGCGGGCGGTCGGCCACCGCGTCGCCCGCGCCGAGGTGGCGGCGATCAGTGTGCTCAAGACGTACGACCCCCCGGTGAGCGCGTTGACCGATTTGATGATCAAGGACGCCACCCGGCACGGCAAGTTCCTCGACCTGGTCTTCGACGGTGATCTCCACCTGGTGGTCCACCTGGCCCGCGCCGGTTGGCTGCACTACCGGGAGGCGTTCGCCGCCGCCACCCCGCTCAAGCCGGGCAAGGGTCCGATCGCGCTGCGGCTGCGCCTCGACGACGGCTCCGGGTTCGACCTGACCGAGGCCGGTACCCAGAAGAAACTCGCCGCGTACCTGGTCGCAGACGTCTCGCTGGTACCCGGGGTGGCCAAGCTGGGCCCGGACGCGCTGGCCGCGACGCCGGAGATCTTCGCGGCGCGGCTGCGGTCGCGGCGTGGCCAGCTCAAGGGGGTACTGACCGACCAGTCCGTACTGGCCGGCATCGGCAACGCGTACTCCGACGAGCTTCTGCACCGCGCCAAGATGTCCCCGTTCGCGATCACCGACCGCCTCGACGACGAGGCGATGTCGCGGTTGTACGCCGCCACCCAGGAGGTGCTGACCGACGCGGTCAACCGCTCGGTCGGGCAGAAGGCGGCCACCCTCAAGTCCGAGAAGCGCTCCGGCTTGGCCGTGCACGCCCGTACCGGCCTGCCGTGCCCGGTCTGCGGCGACACCATCCGCGAGGTGTCGTTCGCCGACTCCAGCCTGCAGTACTGCCCCACCTGCCAGACCGGCGGCAAGCCGCTGGCCGACCGACGACTCTCCCGCCTGGTGCGCTGAGCCGCCCCGCCGCAGCGCGGCTTTGAACCGCCCCGCCGCAGCGCGGCTTTGAGCCGCCGGGTCGCAGCGCGGCTGTGAGTCGCCGGGTCGCCGCCGGAGCGGCGTGAGCTGGCCGCTTGCCCCGGCCCGTACCCTTGCGGGGTGCATCAGCGCCGGGTCTTCCTGCTCGCGTTCGCCGCCTTTTTTCTGGTCTCGGCGGCCTGGGCACTCGCGCTGCCCACCGACGGGACCTACGACGAGAAGCACCACATCATCCGGGCGTACGCGGTCGCCGAGGGGAGGCTGTTCCCGGCCGGGCCGGCCTCGGACGGGACCGGCTTCGGCAGTGAGGGTTTCGACGTACCGGCCAGCCTGGTGCCCCGCGACGTCAACTGCCTGCGGCCGCGGGGAGTCGCGTCCTGCCAGCACCCGACGGCCGACCGCGAATTGGTCCGGGTGCCGAGCGCGGCCGCGCGGTACTCGCCGGTCTACTACCTGCCGGTCGGCCTGCCGCTGCTGATCAGCCCGGACCATGCCGGAGTGGTGTGGGCGCGAGGAGTCTCGGCGCTGCTGTCGGCGCTGCTGCTCGCCGCCGCCGTGGTGACCGCGGTCCGGCTCGGCAGTCGGCTCCTGGTCGCCGGGGTGGTACTGGTGGCCACGCCGATGGTGATGAACCTCAGCGGCGCGGTCAACCCGAACGGGCTGGAGATCGCCGCCGGGGTCCTGCTGTTCACCACCCTGACCGCGATCCTGCGCGGGGTGGTGACCCGCCGGCTGCTGGTCCTGACCGGCGTGGCGGCGGCGCTGCTGCTGACCGTGCGTCAACTCGGCCCGCTGCTGCTCGCCGTCGACGTGGCGGCCTGTGCGGTCGTCGCGGGGCGGGAGCGGGTCGGCGCGCTGTGGCGTCACCGCGACGCCCGGCGGGTGCTCGGTGCGTGGGTGCTGGCCGGAGCGTTGGTGGACGGGGTGTGGGCGGCGGTATCCGGCGGTCCGGACACCGGCGGTGTGCCCGGTCGGGCCGAGCATACCGACCTCGTCGGTCGGGTCATCTCAGAGCGGCTGCCGTTCTACGCCCACCAGCTGGTCGGCCAGTTCGGGTACGGCGAGGCGACCATCTCGACCGTGGCGGTCGCCTTCTGGTACCTGCTCTGGGCGGTGGTGATCGTGCCGGCGCTGATCTGGGGCGGCGGCCGGCTGCGGCTGGTGATCGCCGGTCTCGCCGGGTTCAGCCTGGCCCTGCTGGTCGCGCTGGACCTGCACTTCGCGCCGCTCAGCGGCTGGTTCGCGCACAGCCGCTACATCTGGCCCAGCGCCGCGGGGACGGTGCTGCTGGCGGCGCTGGCCGAGGGTGGCCCGGCCCGGTGGCTCGCCGCCCGCCGGGTCCGGTGGCTGACGGTCGCCGTGGTCGCCGCGACCGCGCCGGTGCAGCTGTACGCGCTGGCCCGGGTGATGACGCGGTACCAGAGTGGGCTGGACGCGGCGCTGGATCCGTTCGCCGGCCGCTGGCTGCCGCCCGGCGGTCCGGCGTTGCCGCTGGTGGCGATGGCGGCCGGACTGGCCGGACTGATAGCGGTTACGGACAGTGCTTTCCGGGCACGCGGCGTGGTCGTCGCCGGGGCTCCGGATGACGGATCCGTCACACCGGATAACCGATCCGTCACGGCGGATGGACAGAACGCCGACAGCACCGCGAAAGCCTCGACAACGGATGCGGCGAACCACTAGTGTCGGCCGGTCTGACCTCTCAAGCCGACGCGCCGTGGCAAACTGAGGGACGCCCCTGGAGACCAATCGGGCGGCTCATCTCGGTCAATTGCCGTGGCCCGGGGGGAAGCCGAAGTGACCACCAGCCTGGAACGCCCGGCAAGCAGAGCGAGCCGGGGTAACGGCGTGCAGGAGCTGGACAGCTTCGAGATCATCCCGGAGGCGCCGGCGTCCGCGAACGGCGTCCCCCGGTCGGGGTGGTCGCGCACGCGCCGCCGCGCCACCTGGTACCGCACCTACGCGGTGCTGCTCGTCGTCCTGGACTACCTCGCGACCATGCTCGCCAGCCTCACCGCGGTAGCGACCCTGGTCCGGGCCACCTCCGGCTTCCAGAACAGCCCGGGGCTGTTCCAGCTCATCGCGTACGTGCTGCTGCCGGCGGGCTGGCTGGTCGTGCTGTGGGCGCACGGCGCCTACGACCGGCGTTACCTCGGCGTCGGTACCGACGAGTTCAAGCAGGTCGTCCGCGCTTCCTGGACGATGATCGCGATCGTCTCGTTCCTGGCCTTCGCCACCAAGACCAAGGTGTCCCGGGTATCGGTCGGCATCGCCCTCGTCGGTGCCCTGGTCTACCTGCTGGTCCTGCGCTACGCCACCCGCCGGCTGCTCTACCTGGCCCGCGGTCACGGCCTCGCGGTCCACCGCGTGCTCCTGGTCGGCACGCTGCCGGAGGCCGTCGAGGTGCTGACCGCGCTCACCCGCAGTCCGCGTACCGGCCTCGTGCCGGTGGGCATCCACGCCAGCGAGGGCTACTCCGCGCAGCGCGAGGAGCCGCCGGTACCGGTGTTCGCCGGCCGGGACGTGGTGGCCCTGGTCCGCGAGCTCGGGGCGGACACGATCGCGGTCTGCGGCTCGGCCAGCGCCGAGCCCGGTGAACTGCGCCGGCTCGCCTGGCAACTGGAGGGTACCGGTGTCGACCTGGTGGTCGCGCCGCAGCTGACCGACATCGCCGGGCCGCGCGTGCACATCCGCCCCGTCGAGGGGCTGCCGTTGCTGTACGTCGAGGAGCCGACCCTGTCCGGCCTGGCCTGGCTGGTCAAGAACCTTATCGACCGGCTGGTCGCCCTGCTCGGGCTGATCCTCGCACTGCCGCTGTTCATCGTGGTCGCGATCGCGATTCAGCTCTCCGACCCCGGCCCGGTCTTCTTCCGGCAGGCCCGGGTCGGGCGGGAGGGCGGTACCTTCCGGGTCTGGAAGTTCCGCACCATGTACACCGACGCCGAGGACCGCGTCGCCGAACTGGTCGGCCAGAACGAGAGCGACGGGCTGCTTTTCAAGATCCGTAACGATCCCCGGGTGTTCCCGTTCGGCCGCTTCCTGCGCGCGGCCTCGCTCGACGAACTGCCCCAGCTGCTCAACGTGCTGGTCGGTGAGATGTCCCTGGTCGGGCCGCGCCCGCTGCCGGCCGAGGATGGCGACTTCCTCGGTGACGTCCGCCGTCGGCTGCTGGTCCGCCCCGGCATCACCGGACTGTGGCAGGTGTCCGGGCGCAGCGACCTGTCCTGGGACGACTCGGTCCGCCTCGACCTCTACTACGTCGACAACTGGTCACTGGTCCTGGACCTGCACACCCTGCTCCGCACCGTCGGCGCGGTGCTGCGCCGCAAGGGCGCGTACTGACCCGGCGTTGTCGCCGTGGGTATGATCGCGGAGTCAACGTGACTGGCGCTGTGAGGTGGACCCAACCACCGGGGAACGACGCGAACCGTGGCACCGTGCGCCTGGGTGTCGGGTGCGACGACCCTGGAGTACGCCCGTGCACGTCCCGCCGCTCCCACACCTGAGCGCCGCCGACCCGCGGCTCGCCGGGCTGATCGAGGCCGAGGCCCAGCGCCAGCATGACAAGCTGCGCATGATCGCGTCCGAGAACTACGTCTCCGCCGCCGTTCTGGAAACCGTCGGTACGGTGCTGACCAACAAGTACTCCGAGGGCTATGCCGGCCGCCGGTACTACGAAGGCCAGCAGCTGATCGACCCGATCGAGACTCTCGCGGTCGACCGGGCCAAGACGCTGTTCGGCGTCGAGCACGCCAACGTCCAGCCGTACTCCGGATCGCCCGCCAACCTCGCCGTCTACCTCGCGTTTCTGCGGCCCGGCGACGCTGTGATGGGGATGGCGTTGCCGATGGGCGGCCACCTCACGCACGGCTGGTCGGTCTCGGCCACCGGCCGCTGGTTCCGCCCGGTGCGCTACGGCGTAGACCGCCAATCCGGGCGGGTGAACGTCGACGAGGTGCGTGAGATGGCCCTCGCGGAGCGGCCGAAGGTTATCTTCTGCGGTGGTACGGCCATCCCACGGATCATCGACTTTCCGGCGTTCGCCGACGTCGCCCGAGAGGTCGGCGCGGTCCTGGTGGCCGACATCGCGCACATCGCCGGCCTGATCGCCGGCGGCGCGCACCCGTCGCCGGTGGGGCACGCCGACGTGATCACCACGACCACCCACAAGACCCTCCGCGGCCCGCGGGGTGCGATGATCATGTGCACCGCGGGGCACGCGGCCGCCGTCGACAAGGCGGTGTTTCCGGGGTTGCAGGGCGGCCCGCACAATCACACCACCGCCGGTATCGCGGTCGCGTTGCACGAGGCCGCCCAGCCGTCGTTTCGGCGATACGCCCGGCAGGTCGTCGCGAACGCCCGGGCGTTGGCCGCGGCGTTGACCGGGCGGGGATTCGACCTGGTATCCGGCGGCACCGACAACCACCTGATCCTGATCGACCTGACCGGTAGGGACATCGGGGGCAAGCCGGCGGCGCGGGCCCTGGACCGGGCCGGTATCGAACTGAACCACAACACCGTGCCCTACGACCCACGCAGGCCGTTCGACCCGTCGGGGATCCGGCTCGGCACCCCGGCGCTGACCACCCGCGGCCTGGTCGAGACCCAGATGCCGCAGGTGGCCGCCTGGATCGACCGGGCGATCACCGCCGCCCGCAACGACGACGACGCGACGCTCGACTCAGTCGCCGGTGAG
>JAVHWE010000145.1:0-8042 GCA_032160285.1 Micromonosporaceae bacterium
GGGCCCTGACAATGCTCGCCGCATCTCGTCGCTGGCCGACCTGGAGGGCCTGCTGTCCTTCCTGGCGACGATCCGGGGGCAGGAGGGTGCACCGTACGGGATCGACCTCCTACCGGCCGGCGCCGCCGGCGGTGGTCTGCAACTCGGGGTGGGACACCCGCACCGCGCGTTCGCTGTGTGGCTGGACTCCGGTCCAGCGGCGACCAGCGGGTCGGACGGACTTGACCTGACCTACGCAGCCGGTGGGTACGGCATCGACGACAGCCTTGAGGCATGGCCCGAGCCGATCGGCTTCGACTGCGGGGTCGAGGTGATCGACTTCAAGCCGGCGTGGACCCGGGTCACCCCGCGGCTGGCCGCGCTGGCCGCGCGGGAGTATGTGCTCACCGGGGCGATGCCGACCTGCCTGCGCTTCGACCCCAACGCCTGACGGCGACCACGACGGCCACGGGTACCAGGATCGGGCCCCAGCGGGTGCCGGGGCCCGATCCTCGCGCAATCCTGCGGGGGGCGGTTCAGTACTCGTCGGGGAATGTGCCGGTCATGCCGTAAGGCGTTGTCCCCGGGCCGGTCAGGCTGCGCATTTCGGCAGGCAGCGCGTCGCGTACCTCGGTGGTGATCATGCCACCGGTGGCGCGGTCGATGGCCGCGAACATCGCCGGAATGATCTGAGCCGCCTGGTCGTCGTTGACGTGACAGGCCTCGGCGATCCGGTGCACGAACTCGCGTCTGTTAATCATGGCCGAGCCGCCGGCGGCCACCATGGCCGGGGGTTGCAGGTATCGGGCGATCTCGTCCGGCAGCTGGGCGGCCAGCTCGTCGGCGAGGTCTTCCGGGATACCGGTGCCGAGCGCCTCAAGCGTGGCACGCAGCGCCTCGTCCGCGTCGTCGCGACTGGTCAGGCCGGTCTCATTTTGAATCTGCGTGATGAGCTGGTCGTACTGCATCTTTCGCCTCCCATCGGCGGATGACCGGAGCGTAGATCGGTCAGGTACCGACAGTAGCGGCGGAAGCCGGGTCAGAAGGGAAGATCGCCCAACTACTGCCAGAATTGCCGGCCCGGCGACGAGCGGTCGGTCAGCGCCGTTCGATGGGAAGGAATTCCCGCTCGGTACGGCCGACGTACAGCTGCCGGGGACGACCGATCTTCGTATCCGGATCCTGGATCATTTCGCGCCACTGGGCGATCCAACCCGGCAACCGGCCGAGCGCGAACAGCACGGGAAACATCTTGGTCGGAAAGCCCATCGCCTTGTAGATCAGGCCGGTATAGAAATCGACGTTGGGGTACAGCCTGCGCTCGATGAAGAAGTCGTCGGCCAGCGCGATCTCCTCCAGTCGCATGGCGATGTCGAGCAGCGGGTCGGGTGTCGCCATCCGTTCCAACACCTCCCGCGCGGCCTTCTTCACGATCGCCGCACGGGGGTCGTAGTTCTTGTACACCCGGTGGCCGAAGCCCATCAGCTTCACGCCCTTCTCGCGGCCCTTGACCCGGCGCACGAACCCGTCGACGTCGTCACCGCTGCGGTGGATCGCCTCGAGCATCTCCAGTACCGCCTGGTTGGCGCCGCCGTGCAGCGGGCCGAACAGAGCGTTGACCCCTGCCGACACCGACGCGAACAGGTTGGCGTGACTCGACCCGACCAGCCGCACTGTCGAGGTTGAGCAGTTCTGCTCGTGGTCGGCGTGCAGAATGAACAGCATGTCGAGCACCCGGGACATCACCGGGTCGACCTCGTACGGAATCGTCGGTACCCCGAACGTCATCCGCAGAAAGTTGTCCACGTAACCGAGCGAGTTGTCCGGGTACAGCAGCGGCTGGCCGATCGACTTCTTGTACGCGTACGACGCGATCGTCGGTACCTTGGCGAGGAGTCGCACGGTGGACCGATCCACCTGGTCGGGGTCGAACGGATCGAGGCTGTCCTGGTAGAACGTGGACAGTGCGCTGACCGCCGACGACAACACCGGCATCGGATGCGCGTCCCGCGGGAATCCGTCGAAGAACCGGCGCATCTCCTCGTGCAGCAGGGTGTGCCGTTTGATCCAGGTGGTGAATTCGGCCAGCTGTTGGGTCGTTGGCAGCTCGCCGTAGATGAGCAGATACGACACCTCGAGAAAGGACGACCCGCTGGCGAGCTGATCGATCGGGTACCCGCGGTAGCGCAGGATACCGGCGTCCCCGTCGATAAAGGTGATTTCCGAGCCACAGGACGCCGTGTTCACGAAACCGACATCGAGGGTGACGTGTCCGGTGTCGGGTAGCAGCTTGCTGATATCCAGTGCCGACGGGCCCTCGCTCGCTTCGCGTTCAGGCAACGGCAACGTGCCGGTTCCATAGTCAAGCGTGAATTCCTTCATGCCCGCTCCTCAATGCTTCGGCACTGTCCACCCGCATCCCGGTACCCGGTGGACGCTCACGTCCGGCCCGCCGTGAGCGCCGGGTCGATCGCCGACGGGGGCGACGGTCGGCACGGTCACGTTATCGCACCTGACGTTCCCCCGTTGTTACGCAACCAGACGTCCGACCCACCAGGTGCCGCCGTGCGGATCATGGCGACGCGGGATAGGCTCTCGCGATGTCGATCTGCGAAGGGCGGGTGCGATGACGAGCCAACACGCGTACTCGGACGAGGAGTGGGGGCTGCTCGTCGGCCTGCCGCAGGCGGTCATGATGGCCGCGATCTTCGCCGAGGCCGACAGCACCAACCGGACCGCCGACGAGAGCGGAGCCGGCCTCGACGCGATCGCCGCCGGCCTCGACTCCGGCAGTGCCCTGATCCGTGACGTGGCCCGCGAACTCATGACCCGGCTCGGCGACCCAGAGACCGGTGAGCTGCCGCCGGTCATGGACGTCGGCACCCGCCAGATCGACCTCGGTGATGTCCTCGAACGGGCCCGCTCGGCGACCGACCTGCTCGGGGCGAAGGCCGGCCCGGGCGAGGCCGCCGCGTACCGGCACTGGCTGGTCAGCATCGCCGATCAGGTCGTCAACGCCGCCAAGTCGGGGGGCTTCCTCGGCATCGGCGGATCGTGGGTGAGCGAGTCGGAACGCAGGTTCGTTGACGAGCTCGCCGTCGTTCTCAACGACTGACCGTACGCCGTCGTTCTCAACGACTGACCGTACGACGCGGCGGTAGCGGGGGGCCGGCCGGCTCGCGCTCAGCCGACTTGGCGGTACGTGATGCTGTCGGTCAACGCGCGGGTCAGCTCGGCGGCGATGAACGGCTTCTCCACGATCGCGTCGCAGCCGGCGGCGAGGGCGGCGGCGCGCTGTTCGGGCAGTACCCCGCCGGTGACCGCGATGATCGCCGGCCGTCGCAGGTCCGCCCGGCCGGCGAAGTCGTCCAGCAGCGACAGCCCGCTGCCGTCCGGCAACTGGATGTCGAGCAGGACCGCGTCCACCCACCCGTGGGCGAGTACCGCCCTGGCCTGGGTGAGGTTGTGCGCCTCCACCAGCTCGGCGGTCCGCAGCATCGGATCCGAGGTGCGCGTCATGATGGCACGCACAAGCGCGCGGTTGAGGTCGTTGTCCTCCACGAGGAGTATCCGCAGTGGGGAATCGGTCACGACGTCGCCTCCGGTCCGGTGGTGGTGTGGCCTGCCGAACCGGGGCGGTCGACGGCGTCTCCGTCGGGCGGCGGCACGGTGATCCGCGGCGGCCGCGCCTTCCAGTGGCGCAACGCCGTACCGACCCCGTCGCTGCGCGGCAGGACGCCGAACGCCATCGCGTCCGGTCCGCCAGGCTCGGCGTCGGCGAGCTCGGCTCCGGTCACGACCAGGACCGGAAGGCCGCCGCTGGCTGGGTCGTGGTCGAGCGCGTTCATCAGACTGATCCCGTCCACATCGGGCATCAGCAGGTCGCTGATGATGAGATCGAAGGACTGGGTACGGGCGAGCCGCACCGCCTCCCGTCCGGTACCGGCGGTCACCACGTCGACGTGCTGTTCGCGCAGCGTCGCGGCGATCACCGTGAGCGCCTCCGGATCGTCGTCGACGGCCAGCACCTGCATCCGGTCGACCCCGGTACCGGACTGGCGGACGAGTTCGGTGACCCGGTCGAGCAGTTGCTGGCGGTTGACCGGCTTGACGAAGAAGTCCACCGCACCCAGCGACAGGCCGACGTCCCGCTCGTCGACGACACTGACCACGAACACCGGTACGTCGCGCAGCTGCGGATCCTGCTTGAGCAGGCGGAGGACCTCCCACCCGCTGATGCCGGGCAGCAGCACATCCAGGACGACCGCGTCCGGCCGGTCGGCCCGAGCGGCGGCCAGGCCGTCCTCGCCGGTGGTCGCGGTCCGCACCACGTAGCCGGCGCCCTCCAGGTACGTCCGCACCAGCCGGGCCGCGCTGGCCTCGTCCTCGACGAGCAGGATGCCACCCGTGAACCGCGGCCGGGCGACCCCCGGTACGGTCGCCGTGATCGCGCGTTCGAGCCCGGCGGCGGTCAGCGCGCTGTCGACCGCGCCGACGGCGGCGGCGGCCGCGGCAGCCGCACCCGCCTCGACGATGACAGTGACCTGCGCCGCCGCCGGCCCAGCCGCCGTGGATCCGGCGAGCTGCTCCCACAGGTCGACCGACCCGGCGGGGTGCTGCCGTGGGTGGACCGGGGCCGCGGCGGATGAGTCCCCGGCGGTACCCGGGCCCGGATCGCCCTCGACCGGCTCGTCGTCGGGTAGGCACACGGTGAACCGCGAGCCGACGCCGGGCGTCGACTCCACCTCGACCCGTCCGCCGTGTGACTCGACCAGTCGCCGGGTCAGCGCCAGCCCGAGTCCGGTACCGGCCTGATGCAGTGCCACGTCGCCGACCTGCTGAAACTTTTCGAACACCCGCTCCTGGTCGGCGGGGTCGATACCGACCCCGCTGTCGATCATCGCGATCCGGACCTCGCCGCCCGACCGGGTCGACTCCACCGTCAGCCGGCCGCCCTCCGGCGTGTACTTGATGGCGTTGGACAACAGGTTGTCGAGAACCTGCCGCAGCCGTACCCGGTCGCCGTGGACCGTGCCCGCCGGGACGGCGACCCGTAGGTGCAGCTGTTTGCGCTCGATCAGTGGGCGAAGCGTGTTGACCGCGTCGTTGACCAGGATGGGCAGCTCGACCCGCTCCGGGTACAGCTCCATCCGGTCTGCTTCGATCTTGGTGAGGTCCAGCACGTCGTTGATCAGATCGAGGAGGTGCCGCCCACTGCTGTAGATGTGGTCGATCCACTCGGTCGGGACCACCCGGGCCCCGGACACCGCCTCCTCCCCGCGCATCAGCTCGCTGAAACCGATGATCGCGTTGAGTGGCGTCCGCAGTTCGTGGCTCATGCTGGCGAGGAAGTCGCTCTTGGCCTGGCTGGCCGTGCTCAGCGCCTGTACCGACAGGGCAAGCTCCTGGGCGAGCCGATCCTGCTCATCGCGGACCGCGCCGCGCTCGGCGACGATGGCGGCGTGCGCGCCCAGTTCGCCCAGCAGCCGGACGTCATCCTCGGCGAACAGCGCCCGGCGACGGTTGAGCAGAACCAGGACGCCGACGCCACCCAGCGGGGAGCGCAGCGGCGTCGCGGTGAGAAACCGGGCGCCGACCTCACCGGCGAACACCAGGGCGAAGTCCGGTATCTGCGCGGCGCGCGCGGTGACCTCGGCCGCGACCGGCAGATGAAGCAGCCGGCTCACGGCGCCGTTGCCCGCGATCACCTCCCGCCGCCACAGGCCGGCGGTGGCGACCTGTTGGACACCGGACCGTTCGGCCGGGACCACGAACACCGCATCGGCACCGCTGACCTCGCGGACCGTCTGCGCGTACCGGCTCCAGGTTTGATTCGGGGTGTCCGTGGCGGGCGCCTCCAGCAGTTGGCGGCTGACCCGGTACGAGACGGTCCCCGACCACAGCCGGCGTACCCAGGCTGAGGGCCGGAAGGCGACGACGTAGCCGAGCGCGGATGCCAGCGCACAGGCGTACCCGAAGGTTCGACCGGTCTCCCGGAGGGAGGCGACGACGGTGCCGAAGCTGGCGGCGACGATGGCGAGGCCGAAGGCGGCCGTGGAGGCGGCCGCGATGGACAACCGGACCCTCGGCGATCCGGTACGCGACCGGGCTTCGCGGGCGAGCAGCCCGGCGGCGACCAACTCGCCCGCGACATAGACGGCCAGCACCCCGGCCAGCGCCGAGTGGGACAGTTTCGGCGCGGTCACCACCGGCAGCACGCTCACCACCGCCCCGCCCAGCGCGGCGAGGTGCAGCCAGCGCGGGACCGGCCGGACCCGGTGGACGAGCCGGATCGTCAGATAGGGCTGGCAGAACAGGAGAATGAGGGCGACCGCGCGCAGGGCGGCGGGCGGCTCGCCCAGGAGCTGACGCGCCACGTCGATGACGAACAGCATGGCGACGGCCGAGAAGACCGCCATCACGTCGCGCTGAATCGGGTCACGCTCACGCACGTACGCGACGAACGCCTGCGCGAAGACGACGGCGAACAGCGCCTCGACAAGAAATCTGATCATCCGATGCCGCCGATTCTCCCGAATCACACTATAAGGGAAATCAGGGGAACCAGTTGATGTTTCGCATATCCACCGAGCAGCTGGCTAACCGTCGGCACGTGGACCATAACCGGACCGTAAGCTGGTCGTATGGCTATCGCGGACGTCTACACGGCTGCGGGTGATCGGTACGCGGACATGACGTACCGCAGATGCGGAAGCAGTGGACTCGACCTTCCGGTCATCTCGCTCGGGCTCTGGCACAACTTCGGCCACGATCGGCCCTTCGCCACCCAGCAGGCGATCTGCCGGCGCGCGTTCGACCTCGGCGTGACGCATTTCGACCTGGCCAACAACTACGGGCCGCCCTACGGTGCCGCCGAGGAGAACTTCGGACGCCTGCTCGCCACCGACTTCCGGCCGTACCGCGACGAACTGGTGATCTCCACCAAGGCCGGGTACGACATGTGGCCGGGGCCGTACGGCGACGACGGCTCGCGCAAGTACCTCACCGCGTCGCTCGACCAGTCGCTGCGGCGACTGGGGCTCGACTACGTCGACATCTTCTACTCCCACCGCTTCGACCCGGACACGCCGCTGGCCGAAACGCTCGGCGCACTTGACGCCGCGGTCCGCGCGGGCAAGGCGTTGTACGTGGGTATCTCGTCCTACTCCCCCGGGCGGACCGAGGAGGCGGCGGCCATCCTGCGTGACCTCGGCACCCCGGTACTGATCCACCAGCCCTCGTACTCGATGTTCAACCGGTGGATCGAGAACGGCCTACTCGATGTGCTGGCCGCCGTGGGGGCCGGCTGCATCGCGTTCTCGCCGCTGGCCCAGGGCCTGCTCACCGACCGGTACCTGGACGGCATCCCGGCGGACTCCCGGGTACGCACGGGCGGCGCGCTCACCGAATCAATGATCAACGCGCAGTCGTTGGCGAAGGTCCGGGGGCTCACCGACATCGCCGCCCGCCGGGGCCAGACCCTGGCCCAGCTCGCGATCGCCTGGGCCTTGCGGGACCCACGGATGACCTCGGTTGTGCTCGGCGCGAGCAGCGTCAGACAGCTGGACGAAAACATCGCCGCACTGGGGAACCTGACGCTGAGGGCCTCGGAGCTGGCCGAGATCGACCGGTACGCCACCGGGGCCGACGCGGACCTCTGGGCAGACTCCAGCGCCGAATAGGGGCCCGGTCAAAACGCCGTCGATATACGCGGCGTCACCGCCTCCCACACAGTGTCACTCCCCGTACTCGATATAGGTCATCCTTTCGGGCAGACTGACCCGTACGTTCGGACCGGGTATCCCAGGTGCGACCCGACGGTGCTCAAATGTGACTGGTTTCGCTTGGTAACGTGCGTCATCATTCATGTGAGACAACCCACAACCCCGACCGAACAAACCCAAAAGCCCGGAGACCCTCGATGTATTGCCCGCACCAACCCCCCTGTCCGCAGTCCGGAGCCATGGATCACGACGCGGCGAAGATCGTCGCCTCGCACCCCGAACAAGGCTGGAACCTCCTCTGCAACGGCGTCATCGTGTTCGAGGACACCGGTGTGCTGA
>JAVHWE010000628.1:0-3003 GCA_032160285.1 Micromonosporaceae bacterium
AAGATGGTGATCTCTTTTTGCTGGCCATCCTTGATCGACTGGGCGAGCGATAGTACGTCGGAGTTGTGGGTGCGGGTCAGGATGTCGTCGACCATATGGATGCCGCCGAGGTGGTGGCGGATCATCAGCTGGCAGTACAGGACGTCGAAATCCCGGCCGGTCACCGTGTTCAGCTTGGTCAGATCGGCGTCCGAGGCCATTCCGGGCATCCGACCGTCCGGGGTGAGTTCGGTGGCGCCGTTCGGCATCCACGCCATCGGGGCCTGGTCGCCGACGCGGCTGACGTGCCACGCGTCCAGCCAGGCTTTCATGGTGCCGATCTGGCTCTGTTGGGTGAGGGCGATGTCGTAGCCCTCGTGGCGTACCTCGGCGTTGGTGGCCTTCGCGTACGCGAGCATGCTCATCTCGACGGCCTGGCCGTGATGCAGCGACATGTCCCGTACGAAGCCCGCCTCCGGCGAGTTCTCGCCGGGGTCCAACAGCCCGGCGGACCCGAGCCCGGCGAGGAAGGTCAGGGCGAGGACGACCACCGCGGCGAGCCCGGCCATGATCAGCCGGGCGCGCCGGGTGGACAGTGCGGACGAATTCATCAGCCGGTCGGGCTCGCGGCCGGGGGCTGCAGATCGTGCGGCGTGGTGCCGGTCTCGGTGATGTACGCACCGGAGGAGCACGTTGCGCCAGGCTCCTTCGACGACACTTCGCGCAGGGCCTTGATGAACTGGTCGATACGCGGGTCGCTGGCTTTGTCGACCTTCAACTGGTAGCCCCAGGTCTGCACCGAGATCGGCTTGTCCAGGGTCGGGAACGGGCTCATCAGGGTGAAATCATGACCCTTGACCTTGGATGCCAGCGCCGATATGTCGGTTTTAGACACCTTCGAGGGATTGTAGGTGATCCAAACCGCGCCGTGCTCCTCGCTGTGCACCGCGTGCTCGTTGGCGATGGGTGCGGTGTAGACGTCACCGAGACAGCGTTGCCAGTTGGGGTTGTGAGTACCGCCCACGGGCGGCAACACCTTGTACGTCAGCGGGCCGTCCTTGTGCTCCTGGTAGTCGAGCATCTTCGGGTCGCTCTTGCGGTAGTTCCGAATACCCGAGATGGCCGCGGCGCGGTCCTGCCAGGTCTTTCCGTTCTGGTACACCTGGTACCCGCCGAAGCCGATGATCCCGAGTGCGAGCAGGCCAACCGCCGAGAACATGACGATCGGGCCCCAGTTGCGCTGCTGGTTGACCCTGACCGGGGTGATCGGCTTGCGACCCGCGGCCTTGCCCGCGGGCCTTGCGGCGCCGGGTCGGGTGCCCTTGGCGGGGCCCGCGCTCTTGGCACCGACAGCCTTGGCGCCGGCCTTCGCGCCGACAGCTTTCGCGCCGGCAGGCTTGGCGGCGGCAGCTTTGGCGCTAGCAGCCTTGGCGCCGGCAGCTTTCGCGCCGCCGGCCGTGGCGCCGACCCCGGCACCGGTGGTTTTGGCGGTGGTCCTGGCCGTGGTGGCCTTGATACCAGCGGCCCGGGCAGCGGCGCTCTTCGCGGCCGCGGTCTTCGGACCGGTGGTCCTCGCTCGGGCGGCTCCCGCGCCGGTGGCCACCACCGAAGCCGCGGCCGGCGTCGCCGCGCCGTCCGCCGAGGCGACGTCGTCCGCCGGGGCCGCCTCGTCCGCCGGGACCGCGCCGTCCGCCGAGGCAGCGCCGTCCGCCGAGGCAGCGCCGTCCGGCGGGGCCGCGCCGTCCGCTGAGGCAGCGCCGTCCGCCGACGCCACGGTGTCCGCCTCGGCCGCCGGCGCAGATACCGAATCGACCTCCGGGTCGCCCGTCGAGTCTGCCGGGCCGGGCACCTCGACCGGCGTGTCGTCGGGCTTTCCGCCGGGCTTGGTGATCTCCGGTCGGCGCGTCGCGCCGCCGCCATGCTGGGTGCTCATGCTCATGAATGGGCCTCGTCATATGGGTGGTGGGGAAAAATTAGGACCCGGGGCCGGCGGCATCCCGCATTGTGACCGGCACGCTGGGTCGCCACCAGTTTGGGAAGTCTACCCTCGATAGCATTGCTCGGTGACTCCTGTCGACCTCGCCGCCGCTGTGCTGGCTGCCGCCCGTGCCGAACTCATCGAGCGGGGGCTTGATCCGCAGGCTCTCCCGGCGACGGCGGCGGTCGAACGACCCCGCAGCCCGGAGCATGGCGATTACGCTTCCACACTCGCGTTGCAGGTCGCGAAGAAGGTCGGCGTGAACCCCCGCGAGCTGGCCGTGGCGTTCGCCGCGCGGCTCTCACGGGTACCCGGAATCAGGACGGTCGAGGTCGCCGGTCCGGGGTTCCTCAATGTCCGGCTCGACCCGGCCGCCGCGGGCCGGCTGGCCTACGACGTGGTGACGGCCGGCAGCGGGTACGGCCGGAGCACGGTCCTCGCCGGTCAGCGGCTCAACCTGGAGTTCGTCTCGGCGAACCCGACCGGACCGCTGCACATCGGCGGGGTGCGCTGGGCGGCCGTCGGCGACGCGTTGAGCCGGCTACTGCGGGCGGTCGGCGCGGAGGTCGGTACCGAGTACTACTTCAACGACGCCGGCGCCCAGCTCGACCGGTTCGCCGAGTCGCTGCTGGCCGCGGCCCGCGGCGAGCCGACACCCGCCGACGGCTACGGCGGCGCGTACATCGCCGACATCGCGCAGGCGGTGCTGGCCAAGCAGCCGGACGTGCTCGGCGGGCCCGACCCCCGCGAGGTGTTCCGGGTCGAGGGTGTCGCGCTGATGCTCGACGAGATCAAGGCGTCGCTGGCCGACTTCGGCGTGCACTTCGACCGGTACTTCAGCGAGAAGGACCTGCACGACCGCGCCGAACTCGACCTGGCGCTGGCCCGGTTGACCGGTCAGGGCCACGTGTTCCACGCGGACGGGGCGACCTGGCTGCGGACCACCGACTTCGGCGACGACAAGGACCGGGTACTGCGCAAGTCCGACGGCGACTGGACCTACTTCGCCGCCGACTGCGCCTACTACCTGGACAAGCGGGAGCGCG
>JAVHWE010000006.1:0-3324 GCA_032160285.1 Micromonosporaceae bacterium
GGCGGGCGCGATCCGGTGCTGGCCACCGCGCGGCTGCTGGTCGAGGCCGGCATCGCCACCCCCGGCGACCTGCAGACCCGCTACGACGAGATCGGCTGGGAGGTGCGCCGGCTCGCCGAGGAGACCCACGCCGAACCGAAACTCACCTCGGCCGGTGAGATAACCGCGCCGCTCGCCGCGCGCCGACCGGTACGGGTAGCCCGGGCCATCCGCGACGCCGCCACCCGGCTGGCCGCGCCCGCCGCCGAGGTCTCCGAGCTGCCCGCGGACGCCGAGGAGCCGGACGCGGGGCGCGGCCCGGCGATCGGGGTACCGAGCAGCGCCGCCCGGATCGGCGCCTTCGGCGGACGGCTGCCCGAGGAGTCCGGGGGGCTGACGCTCGCCCAGACCATCAACGCGACCCTGACCGACGCGCTCCTCGCGTACCCGCAGATGGTCACCTTCGGGGAGAACGTGGCCGGCAAGGGCGGCACCCACGGGGTGACGCGGGGACTACGGGACCGGTTCGGGGCCGGCCGCGTCTTCGACACATTGCCCGACGAGACGTCCATTCTGGGCCTCGGCCTCGGTGCCGGCCTGGGCGGCATGCTCCCGGTACCGGAGATCCAGTACCTGTCCTACCTGCACAACGCCGAGGACCAGCTCCGCGGCGAGGCCGCGACCATCCAGTTCTTCTCCCGGGGCACCTACCGCAACCCGCTGGTACTGCGGGTCGCCGGCCTGGCCTACCAGTCGGGTTCCGGCGGCCACTTCCAGAACGACAATTCCGTCGCCCTCCTGCGCGACGTACCGGGCCTGGTCGTCGCGGTACCGTCGCGGGCCGAGGACGCCGCGCCGCTGCTGCGCACCTGCCTCGCCGCCGCCGTGGTCGACGGCAGCGTCTGCGTCTACCTGGAACCGATCGCGCTCTACCACACCCGTGACCTGCACTCCGACTCCGACGGTGAGTGGCTGGGCTCCTACGTTCCGCCGGGGCGCTGGGCCGAGACGCACGTCCCGATCGGGCGGGCCCGGATGTACGGCTACGGCCCCGCCCAGGACCTGACCATCATTACGTTCGGTAACGGGGTCCGGCTCTCGCTGCGAGCCGCCGCCCGGCTGGTCGCCGAGGGCATCGGCAGCCGCGTGGTCGACCTGCGCTGGCTGTCGCCGCTGCCGGTAGCGGATATCATCCGCGAATCCTCGGCCACCGGCCGGGTCCTGGTCGTCGACGAGACCCGGCGCAGCGGCGGAGTCGGCGAGGGCGTGCTCGCCGCGCTTGTGGACGCCGGGTACGTGGGTGTCGCCCGCCGCGTCGCGGCCGTCGACTCCTTCATCCCGCTGGGCCCCGCCGCCGCCCAGGTACTGGTGTCGGAGGACCAGATAGTGCAGGCAGCGAGGTCACTGTTGTCCCGTTGATTTTCGGGTTCGTGCGGTGAGCCACTTGCGCAGCGGCCACTAACTGTGTGGACTACCCGCTAACAGCGTCCACGACCACGCCCAAGAAGTGGATACTGCTGCTGGACGTACCAAGACTGGGAGGCATTGGACAGTGAACGCGACCGCGGGTCAGGCCGACGTCAAGAGCCTGGCGGACCGGTTCGGGATCGAGCCGGGCATGGTCGTTATGGAGATGGGATACGACGACGATGTCGATGAGGATCTCCGCGACACGCTGATCGACCGGTGTGGCGAACTGGTGGACGAGGATACCGACGAGGTGGTCGACGCCGTGCTGCTGTGGTGGCGCGACGGCGACGGCGACCTGGTCGAAACGCTCATCGACGCGCTAACCCCGCTGACCGACAACGGCGTGGTCTGGCTGCTCACGCCGAAGGCGGGCCGCGACGGCCACGTCGAGCCGAGCGACGTAAACGAGTCCGCGCCGACCGCCGGGCTGCAACAGACCTCCACGGTCAACGCCGGCAAGGACTGGACCGCCGCCCGCCTGGTGGTACCCAGAGGCGCCAAGCCGAAGCAACGCTGACGTCCACAGGTTCCACCGATCGCGATGCGGTCGGTGGGCCTTTTTGCGTACCCGTATCCTCGCCGGAGACGGTTCCGGCAACCATTGGGGGAGAAGGCATGCCGATCGCGGTGGGCACCATGGCACCCGATTTCGTGCTCAAGGACCAGAACAACCAGGATGTCCGGCTCTCCCATTTCCGGGGCTCCAAAAATGTCCTGCTGGTCTTCTACCCGCTCGCGTTCACCGGCACCTGCCAAGGTGAGCTGTGCCGCATCCGCGATACCAGTGGCGACCTCCAGAACGAAACTGTGCAGGTACTGACGGTCAGCGTCGATTCCCCGTACAGCCACAAGGTATGGGCCGAGCGGGAGGGCTTCGACTTCCCCCTCCTCGCCGACTTCTGGCCGCACGGCGAGGTGGCCCACGCGTACGGCGTGTTCAACACCCAACGCGGCTACGCCAACCGCGGTACCTTCGTCATCGACCGGGCGGGAGTCGTTCGGTACGCCGAGATGAACACTCCGGGGCAGGCGCGTGATCAGGACGCGTGGCGTAAGGCCCTGGCCGACCTGGCGTGACCGGTTCGGGGGCCGGGACTCGTTGCGGGGCGGCAGGGTAAGCTGGCCGCTACTCCGGGCGCGTAGCTCAGCGGAAGAGCACCCGCCTTACAAGCGGGGGGTCGTTGGTTCGAACCCAACCGTGCCCACCAGGCAAAACCTTTCCCGGTGTTGATCTCTGAGGGCCGTTTGACAGCTACGTTGACAGCAACGTCCCTCATGACAGCCACTCATCCAGCTTGTCGAGCGCGTCGCGCATGGCCGCGAGGTTGGTGTGCGCGTAGATCTGGAGGGTGATCTTGACGTCGGAGTGGCGGGCGATGGCTTGAACGGTGTGCGGTGGCACGCCGAGGTCCATCAGAACCGACACCACCGTGTGCCGGAGGTCGTGCAGGCGCACTCCTGCCAGACCGGCCGCTTCGCGCAGGCCGGCGAAGTGGCGGCTGAGGTTGCGTGGCTCCATAGGCGTGCCGAGTTCGGACGGAAAGACGAGATCGTTGTCCTGCCACGCGTCGTCGAGCGCGACCCGCTCCTTGTCCTGAAGGTCGCGATGCGCCTCCAGCGCCGTCCGGGTCATCGCCGGGAGCGGCAGCACACTCTCCGAACCTTCCGTCTTCGCGTCCTGGATGTGCAGCATGCCGCCGGCACGTTGAACGGTCTGCTCGATTCGTATGGTGCCCTTGTCGAGGTCCAGATCGGCCCAGCGCAGTCCCAGCAGCTCGCCCCGACGTAGGCCCATGGTCGCCGCGACAACGTAGAGCGCGGACAGCCGGTGGTCCTTCACCGTGCGCAGCAGCGCCTTGACCTGATCGACCGACA
>JAVHWE010000158.1:0-6509 GCA_032160285.1 Micromonosporaceae bacterium
CCGGGCCGCACCAACAGCCACCTGCCAAGGCGTGGAGTACCGTCAGGAAGCGACGCTGCAGCATGGACCGATTCTCGCGGGTTTTCCGTCCAGAAGCGACTGTGGCCACCCACGAAATGTGCGCCGCGACAACACGTACCAGCCCCGATGTGCGCTCGTCGCTATCTCCCTAACGTCGGTCTCGTCCCCCGTACGGAGAGAAAGGCGAGATGATGAAGCGACTAGATCAAGCAATGGTGGCGCTCGCGGCGGCAGCGGCGGTGCTGTCCGCGGCCGGGTGCACCGCCACAGGGGGCAGCAAGGCCGGCGGCGCCGCAGCTCCCGTGACGTTACGGATCGGCACGAATGACGAGCCCGGTCGGCCCGCGGCTCGCGCGATCGACGAGTTCGCTCGTCAGGTGGCCGCCCGGTCCCACGGGCAGATCCGCATCGAGCCGGTCTGGCAGGCAGCAGGTGCGACCCCGGCCTGGGACCAGGTCGTCGCCCAGGCGGTCGTGAACGGCCGACTGGACATGGGAATGATCCCCGCCCGGGCCTGGGACACCGAGAAGGTGACCTCGCTCCGCGCCCTTCAGGCACCGTTCCTGGTGAACTCCGACGCCGTGGTGAAACAGGTGGTCACGGCCGACCTGGCCGACGAGATGCTCGCCGGACTGGACGTCGCCGGTGTCACCGGTCTGGCCCTGGTGCCCGAGAGCACCCGTCAGATCTTCGCGTACGGCAAGCCGCTGCTGTCGCCCGCCGACCTGAACGGCACGACGGTCCGGGTGCCGCGATCCGACACCAGCTACGCGTTGTTCCGCGCCCTCGGCGCCAACCCCAGTGACGTCGACGCGCTGCAGGACCAATTCGTGGGCGCCGAATCCTCATTCGAGCTGGCGGAAAGCCTGCCCAAGAGGGCGACGGCGACCGGGAACCTCACCCTGTTCTCCAAGGTCAACTCGGTGGTCATCAACAACAAGCGGTTCACGGCGCTCGACCGGGCCCAGCGCGGCGTCCTGCGGGAGGCCGCCACCGCGACCCGAGACTGGGGGGTGCGAGCCATGCCCACCACCGCCGACGAGGCGAAGCGGTACTGCCGCAACGGTGGCACGGTCGTCCTGACCACGCCCGCCGATCTGGCCGCCTTCCAGCGGGCCGCGCAGCCCGTCTACGCCGAACTGCAGAAGGACGCCCAGACCGCGACGCTCATCGCCGGGATCCGCGGCCTCGCGTCACGGGCCGAGCCGGCACCGCCGGTCGCAGCCTGTAGCCCTGCGGCCGCCGGTACCCCGTCCGGGCAGCCCGCCGCGGGCGCCTTCCCCGACGGCGTGTACCGCAAGACGGCTTCCGAACAGGCGATGCTCGCCGGCGGGGTCGGCGGACGTGACGCCCAGAACCACGCCGGGCTGTGGACGATGACCTTCGACAGGGCCACGTTCACCATCCAGCAGCGCGGCTACCCGGTCGGGCCTGGCGTCTACTGCCTGTCGGGCGGAAAGGTCACCGTCGCCGAGGGGCGGACCCGGTGCGGCGGCACCGACGGACGTGTGCTGTTCACCGCCACCTGGCGGCTGGACAACGACCAGCTCCGGTTTACCCCGACCGGCGGCGACAACGACGCACCGCCCGGCGCATTGACCAACACGCTCTTCGGTGGCCAACCGTGGACAAAGATCAGCTGATCGCGCCCGGATCATCGCGGCTGGCCGTCAAGGGGAACTCGGCGGCCAGCGTCGTGCCGGCTCCCGGTACGGAATCAACCCGCAACGTGCCGCCAATCGACTCCACCCGGTCCATCAGACCCAGGATGCCGGTCCCCCCGGTAACTGCCGCACCACCCACTCCGTCGTCGGCCACCGTGACGACCAGAGCCCCAGGCCGCACCGCCATCTCGATCCGTACCCCCGACGCCTGCGCGTGTTTCGCGACGTTGGTGAGAGCCTCGGCGCACAGGTAGTAGACCGCCGTCTCGACCTCCGGGTCGAAACGCTGGGCCGGCACCGAGCACTGCACCGGAACGGGGCAACGGCTCGACAGCGCCGCCACCGCCGAGGACAGGCCGTCGGCAAGTTCACCCGGATACAACCCGTGCGCCGCGTCGTGCAGGTCGACCAGCGTCCGCTCGAGCTGATCCAAACCCCGGACCAGGTGAGTATCGCCATCCGATGCGAGGCCCCGCAGGGCACCCACCATGCCAACCAGCCGCGACTCGGCAGCAGCGGCCAGCCGTCGCTGCAGACGCCGCCGCTCGCCGTCAACGGCGCGCTGCAGCCGTCGCCGCGACCGGGATACCTCGGCGACGCGGGCCCGGATACCCGCCTGCAGCGCGGCATTAGCCGACATCAGCCGGTCGGCCGCGGCGACCGCCTGCGCCACCGTCGGCTCCGCCCCGACAGCGGAGTCGTGCAACAACGCTGCGAACCGTTGGCCATCCCGGTCGATTCTCGTCAACGTCTGCCCGGCACCGGCAGCCGGATCGCCCAGCACGTTGCCCGCATCATCGACATAGGCCCCCTGCCCGGCCCGCCAGTATCCGAGCCGCGCGGCGGGGTCGCCGAGCAGGTCCGCCAACGCGTCACCTAACGCCGCCGACTGATTGCCGCCGAGATCGACCACCAGATCGGTCACGACACTGACGGCGACCGGGCGGAGACCCCACCACAGAGATCCGGCGGCGACGACCAGTGCCGCCTCATACGCCAGCAACGACGGCAGAGCCGCCGCTGCGGCCGGCACGGCCAGGCGGCCGACGGCCCCAAACACAACCACGGCTGCCAGACCCGCGCCGACCGTGCACGCGAGCTGCCGACTGCGCTGCCGGCGCACCCGCGCCCGCCGCAAACCCGCCAGCGCCATACCCAGGGCGACGCCGCCCACAACTAGACCTGTCGCGTCGTCACCCCACACCGGGCTCACCAGCGCAGCTGTGTAACCCGCCCCCACCAACAGCCACCCGGTACGGGAGGCCGGTCGGGCGCCCGGATACGCGACCAGCAGCTGCACCAGCACCCCGCGATGCCAATAGACGGCCGCCGGCACCGCCGTCCCGACAAACCACGCCGCCCCCGCCACGGTCAGCAACACGCCGCCGCCGCGCACCCGCGCCGCCACCGACGTCCCGGCGAGGATCAAGACGACACCCACAACGAGATCGGGAATCCACAGCAGCGGCTGATCCCCACCGGACGCCCAGCCGTCCGCGGCCATGCCACCAGCGATACCGACGACAGCGACCGCGAGCCACAACCAGCGCACCACACACCGGCTAACCGAGTAGCCGACGCAACGACGCACCGCTGACGTCTGACTTGGCGAGAAATCCCCGTACCGGTGCATTCAGCAACCGGGAGCCGTAAGCCGCGCGATCGCGGCTGGACACCAACACGACCTGGGGCGGATCGGGCAGCAACGCCACCGACTCGGCCACCGCGATACCGTCGACATCCGGAAGCTTGACATCCAACAACACCACATCCGGCCTCAACCTGCCCACGGCGTAAAGCGCCTCAGCCCCAGTACCGGCCTCGCCCACCACGTCAAACCCGTCCGCCACCAGCAGCGCCCGCACCGAGGTCCGGAACTCGGCATGATCGTCGACGACCAGAACGGACCACAGCACACCGTCATCATCTCCCGGCCCGGCGAAACCGCACACCGTGGCGAGCCACAGTCCCCGGAGCACGGGGCCATTGGTGCCATCCTCGGCTCCGCCGTCCCGCTCGCCGCGGCGCTGACCCAACCTGGCAGTACGCCGTCCTCGCCGGCGCGCACCCCGGCGCCTCGCGGCGTGCGCCACCACCGGCAACGCTTCGCCACCCGCGCCCGTGCACGGTTCGCTTGAGCCGGTCAATGATCTGCTACCTCGCCCTCGTCGAATCGCTTCTCGCGGCCGAGTCCAGGTATCTCACGAGCCGGACCATCCGGCCGAACAACAAACGGGACCAATGGCCCGGTCGGTTTCGAGTCCATCGGCCCGACCGCCGGCGCGCCCGGTCAGCCATCCTGGACCGTGGCACCACGGCCGCATCTGCCGGCCGGACGGTGTCCGGGAGGTATGCAGTGGACACAGGCGAGATCGTCGACGTACCCGGATCCGGTCTCGGCACGCTGCGCGGGGCCCCGAAGGAGGCGCAACCGCGCAATGGCGAGCTGGAGGTGTTGCTGGCCGTCGCCGCCTGTACCGGCGGATCGGCTAACCCGGTGGAGGTGCCGTCATGTCCTTAGTTGATACGAACCCGTTGACGCTGGCTGAACTGACCGACTGTGTCCGCTCGGCCGTCGCCGCTCCGTCGGTCCACAACAGCCAGCCGTGGCGATTCCGCATCCGCGACGGCGGCGTCGATGTGTTCGCCGACCGCAGCCGGCAGCTGCAGGTAATCGACCCGTCCGGGCGCGAGCTGATGATCAGCGTTGGTGCCGCCGTATTCAACCTGCGCGTGGCCGTACGCAACCAACTCCGGGTACCTCTACTGCGGCTATCGCCGGATCCCGCCGAACCGGATCTGGTCGCCCGGGTGACACCCGGCCGGTCCGCTCCCCCTGATCGAGCGGTGGCCGAGCTCGCCGCGGCGATACCGGCACGCCACACCAACCGGCTGCCGTTCGCCCGAACGGTCATCCCCGCCGACGTGCTCGACAGGCTCCTCGCAGCCGCCATAGTCGAGGGCGCCAGCCTGGCGGTGGCCGGCCCGGTGGGCCGCGGCGCCATCCTGAACCTGGCCCGTACGGCCGTGGAGCGGTTTCGGACACAGGGCGTCTACCGGGCCGAACTGAGCGAGTGGACGCGGCCCGACCACGGCCGGCGCGACGGGATCCCGCCGACGGCGCTCGGGGCGTGGGACGCACTGGAGGCGCTCCCCATGCGCGACTTCGGGCTCACCCTGCCGTGGCTGCACCGACCCGTCGAACGGTTCGAACCGTTCCCGACGATCGTCGTCCTGGCCACCGACGGCGACACCGTCGACGATTGGCTCCGCGCCGGTCAGGCGCTGCAACACGTGCTGCTTGTCGCGACCATCGACCATCTGTCGGCTACCCCGATCAGCCAGCCGTTGGAGATTCCGGCCCTGCGTGAACTCCTCACCGACACCCGTTCCGGACGATGGGCGCAGTTGATCCTGCGGCTCGGGTACGGTCCACCGGCGACCCCGACCCCGCGCCGTCCGCTGGCCGAGGTGCTATTCGAATCGGTCCACGGCGAACCTCAACACACGCATGAGAAGGAAGGCCGGATGTCATGTTGTCCGCAGCGATCCGCAGACCCCACCGACGCCAGAGAACCCGGGCGGTTCATTGACCTAATGATCAACACAGTACTGCGCGAGACGCACCGCCGCTGATCGCACGGTGGGGTCCACCGGCGCAGTCACGACGAGCCTGCCGGCGCCGTAATCCACCGACACCCCGACACCCCAACGATGGAGCCGGCCATGACCACCGCAGAGGCACCGACCACAGCTGAGTGGGGCGGTCACGACGCACTCACCGCCGACGGCCGCATCGTACGGATCCGACCCGCAACGGCGAGCGACGCGGCAGCCCTGCGAGACCTGTACGAACGGGTCAGCGACCGCAGTATCTACCTGCGTTTCTTCTACACCCCCGGGCCAGACCGGATCGATCAGGAAGTGCGGCGGCTGGTGCGCCCGGCCGCCATCGACCACCTGGCGCTGGTTGCGGTCGAAGGGGACGCGCTGATCGGCATGGCTTCGTACGAGCGGTGTGGCACCGGTGTGGACGCCGAGTTCGCCGTGCTGGTCGCCGACACCGAACACGGCCGGGGGGTCGGCACGCTGCTGCTGGAGGACCTCATCCAGCGGGCCCGCAGGCACGGCATCCGGGAACTGCGCGGCGATGTACTGATGGACAACGCCCCGATGATGCGGGTCGCGCACGACCTGACCCCCACCGTCTCCAGCCATCTGGCGTCGGGTATCGCCGAGGTCCGCGTCTCGACCGCCGTCGACGAAGCCACCCTCGCCGCGTCCGACATGCGGGAGCGCCACGCCGAGCGGCAGGCGCTGCGAGCAGTGCTCGCACCGGCGTCGATCGCCGTGGTGGGCGCTGGGCGTTCGCCCGGCGGGGTCGGGCACGAGGTGCTGATCAACCTGATCGATCACGGCTTCACCGGCCCGGTGTACCCGGTCAACCCGCACGCGACCGAGGTCGGCGGGCGCCCGGCATACCGGCGTTTGATCGACCTGCCCGATAGGGTGGATCTCGCCGTGATCGCGGTACCCGCGGGCGCCGTCGCGGACGTGCTTGCTGACGCCGCCGCGGCCGGGGTCCGCGCGGTCGTCGTCCTCACCGCCGGGCTGGGCGAGGCCGGCGACGACGGCCGGACCATCCAATCGCAACTGGTCGATTTCGCGCGCTGCCACGATATCCGCCTCGTCGGACCCAACTGCCTCGGCGTGATCAACACCGACCCGTCGGTGCGGCTGGCCGCGACCTTCTCCACCACCGTGCCGCCAGCCGGCGGCCTGGCGGTAGCGTCACAATCGGGTGCGGTCGGTATCGCCGTACTC
>JAVHWE010000133.1:0-5032 GCA_032160285.1 Micromonosporaceae bacterium
GAGTTGGAGCGCCCGGCGCATCCACGGCTCGTACCGGCCGCGCTCCGTACCGGCCGATGGCCGGCTCACCGCTCGCGCAACTCCTCCATCGCGTCACCGCACCCGATGGCCTGGCAGACCTCGGCGGTCACGTCGGACGGCAGCGTCCCCTCCCGGGAACACAGATCCAACAGCTGCTTCGCGGGTACGCCCAGGTCCGCCAGCAGGTCCGGATCGCCGACCGGCTCGACGTCCGGCTCGATCGTCAGGTCCACGGCGTCGGCCTCGTCCGGTTCGTCAATCTCGTCCGGCACCTCGACCTCGGCGGTGAGGTCATCGATCTCCAGCGCGGGCTCGCCGATGTCACCGAGGAGCAGCGCGCCCAGTCGGGACTCCTCGGCGAATGCCGAGTCGGAGCCGAAGACCCGCAAATCCTCACCCTCGTCCAGCCGGAGGATCACCAGGTACGTCTCGTCGGACTCGACGAACAGCAGCGAGATCTCCGCGTCGAGATCGACCTCCCGCAGGAGGTCGGCGACCTCCTCGATGTCGGCGGCGGTGGACAGGTCAAGCTCGGCCGCGCTCCAACGGTCGGATCCGCGTACGGCGGCGGCGGCGAAGTACGACATGGTCCTCCCCGGATCGGTTCATCATGGCGCGGGCGCCCAGCGTGGGCGACATCCCGACACGTCGACGTTGACGAGGATATGCACCGGAACCGTCCAGCGCAGCATGGGGGCCCGGGGGACCTCCGGCGTGTCGCGGCGACCGGGCCGGCGGGCCGCTCCGCGGCTGGTCAGCCGATGACGTGACGGCGCCGGCTGGCGATCAGTTCACGAAGCCGGTCGGCCTGGACGCGGCGCGGCCGCACCCGCTCGCGCAGGGCCTTCGCGTCTGCCAGCTCGGCGAGGAGCCGAAGCCGGCGACGCCGCCGATCGGGGTCCAGTCGCTGCAGCGTCAAAGCCATGGCGCCGAGCCTGAAGGTCCGTCGCGCGTTCGTCAAGACGATCTACATTTAGCGATTGCCCGTGCACAACCGGCTGTCCACATCGGTACCTGTCGTAGCTTCGCCCACACGGTACGTCACCGGCGGACTACCAGAGTGGCCAGTCGCCGGCGGCCCACCGCACGGCTATCACAATCACCGCGATCGACAGGGCGACCGCCGCCGACATCGCGAGCCCGACGGCCGCACCGCGGTCGCCGATCCGAGCCAGCACCAGGGCGACCGCCCAGGCAAGGAGCCCGGCAACGATCGAGATCCAGGCGTACCCGGCGGTGTTCGACGCGAGCAGGCCGAACAGCATCATCCAGAGTCCGCCGCCCACGATACCGAGGGCGACCGCACCGCCCCGGATCGGGAAAGGTTCGCGATAGGCCGGCCGCGGCGGACCGGACGGAAACAGCCCGGACGGCATCCGCAGCTGCTGGCCAGGTCCGCCACCGACACCGAAGCCGAAGCCGGGCCCGACCGGCGGCGGTCCGGGGCGTGGCCCGACGCCCGGGTACCGACCGGTCGGCGGTGTCGGCGTCGGCGTCGCCCAGCCCATGTGCGTCGGCTGGTAGCCCGACGACGGCCGGTACCCGTACGCCGGCAGGGACCCGGACGCCGGCGGCGCCGAGGCCGGTGGTGGCCGGTACCCGGCGGCCGGCGCCGGCTGCGGTGGCGAGCCCGGTGGTGGCTGGTTGGCCGCGGTCGGGCCGGGGTCGACGGCGCCGCTGGCCCTCGTGTCGGAGTCGCCTTCGCTCATGCCACCGTCCCCGCTCTCGTCCTGCCGGGTTCCTGCTCTGGTGCTACCGCGTTCCGCTCGTGTGCGGCCGCGGTGCTGCCTTCGTACGGCCGCGTCCCGCGCTCGCGCTCCCACAGTTTCCCACCCACCCGCAGCCTAGTGCTGCCTCCGACACCGCTCCCCGGGTCGACGATGCCGCGATCTTGGCCGCGAACTGCTGCCCGGCCGGATCCGCAGGTCAGCGCAGCGGGGGGTGATCAGACGCATCCGCTCGGGCGCGCCGGTACCCGTTGCCCACGCCCGTGTGTCAGGGTGGCCGCCGTGGATGTTGCGGTGGTCGGCCTCGGGCTCATCGGCGGCTCACTGCTGCGTGCGCTGGCCGCGGCGGGGCACCGCCTGTACGGCTACGACGCCGACCCGGCCACCCGCGCCACCGCCCGTACCGCCGCGGCCCACGCACCGCCCGCGCAGCGCTGGCAGGTGCCGGGTACGGTCGCCGACGCGGTCCGCCGGCCGGACGGGGGCGCCGCCGATCTGGTCGCGGTCGCGGTACCGCTGCCGGCGGTGGGTGCCGTCTTCGACGAGCTGGCCGCCATCGGGTACGGCGGGTTGGTCACCGACGTCACGTCCGTCAAGGCACCGGTACGCGAGCTCGCAACCGACCGGCTGGCCGCCGCCACCGGGTCGCTGGCGGGTTTCGTGGGCGGCCACCCGATGGCCGGCCGGGAGACGTCCGGGTTCGGCGCGACCGATCCGGAACTGTTCCGCGGCTGCGCCTGGGTGCTGTGCCTGGAGGAGGAGACCGACCGGCCCGACTGGCTCGAACTCGCGGCGCTGGTCACCTCGTTGGGCGCGAGGGTGGTACCGGCCACCGCCGCCGAGCACGACCGGGCCGTGGCCGAGATCTCCCATGTACCGCATCTGCTCGCCGCCGCGGTCGCGGCCCGGACGGCGACCGACCGGCTGGCCGCGACGATCGCCGCCGGTTCGTTCCGCGACGGTACCCGGGTGGCCGCCGGCGCGCCGCATCTGATCGCGGCGATGTGCGGTGGCAACGCGGCCTTCGTCGCCCGCGCCCTGGACGCGGTACTGGCCGACCTGGCCGCGGCGCGGGCGGCGCTGGATCAGCCCGAGCCGATCACCGCGCTGCGGCCCTGGCTCGCCCCCGGCTGCGCGGCCCGCCGCGGCTGGCCACCGCGCCCGGGCGAGACGACCGTCCTGCCGGCGCAGGCCGAGGTACTGCTGCGGCTAGGCCAGGTCGGCGGCTGGATCACGGAGGTCTCCGCCGACCGCCGCACCGTCACCGCCGTCCGCCCCGCCTGACCGGTCCGACGCGGGGTAGCGACCCAGGCGGATCACCCGCCGGTCGGTGACGATCGCGGTGACCAGAGCGTGCGGTGTCACGTCGAAGGCCGGGTTCACCGCGTCGGCACCGGCGGGCGCGGGCGCGGCACCGTGGAATGTCAGTACCTCCGACGCGCCCCGGTCCTCGATGTCGACGGCGTCGCCGGATGGCGTGTCCGCATCCACAGTGGACTCCGGGGCGACCACGACGAACGGGATGCCCGCCGCCGCCGCGCCCAAGGCGTGCGCGTACGTGCCGACCTTGTTGACCACGTCGCCGTTGGCGCAGATCCGGTCGGCGCCGACGATCACCGCGTCCACCTCACCGCGGGCCATCAGGAACGGACCGGCGCCGTCGACGGACACCCGGTACGCGATGCCGGCGCGGCCCAACTCCCAGGCGGTCAGCCGGGCCCCCTGCAGGAGCGGCCGGGTCTCGCTGGCCACCACCCCGACCAGCGCGCCGCGCCGGTGCAGCTCGAACGCGACCGCCAACGCGGTGCCCTCGCCCGCCGTGGCCAGGGCGCCGGTGTTGCAGTGGGTCAGCAGCCGGGAACGGTCGCCGCACAACTCCACGATCAGATCGGCACCGAGGCGGGCCATCCGGTCGGAGCTGGCGACCTCCTCGTCGCGTACCCGCAGTGCTTCCGCGAGGACCGCGGCCGCGCCGGCGGGCAGCAGGCCGGCGGCGCGCCGGGCGCCGCGGGCCAGATTGACCGCCGTCGGCCGCGCGGTCTCCACCAGATGTACCGCCGCGGTCAGCCGGTCCGGGTCGTCACCGAACTGGTGTGCGGCGAGTGCGACGCCGAGCGCGCCGGCCACCCCGAGTGCCGGGGCGCCCCGGACGGCGAGCGACCGGATGGCCGCGACGAGCTGGTCGACGGTGGCCAGCCGCAGCACGCGCGTGGTGGCCGGCAGCGCGGTCTGGTCGATGATCTCCACGGCGCCGTCAACCCAGTCGATGGTGCGCATCCGCCCAACGTACCGGGCGGTGACGACAACCCGGTTGCGTCGGACCTGGTGGTGTCGGCGGCGTGCGACACGACGGCGCACTAGCCTCGTAGCCATGGCCGCCCGCGATCCGATCGAAGACCTGCGTCAGATCGCGTTCCTGCTGGAGCGCGCGCACGAGGCGACGTACCGGGTCCGGGCGTTCCGCGGTGCGGCCGGGGCGCTGGCCGCGCTGGAGCCCGACGAGCTGGTCGAGCGGATGGCCGCCGGTACCGTGACCGAGCTCCCCGGCGTCGGCGAGGTGACCGCGCGCTGCGTGGCCGAGTCGCTCGCCGGGCAGGAGCCGGTCTACCTGCGCCGCCTGCTCGACACCGCCGGTACCGATGTGGACGCCTCGACCGCGGAACTGCGGCAGGCACTGCGCGGGGACTGCCACAGCCACTCCGACTGGTCGGACGGCGGCTCACCGATCGAGGAGATGGCGCTCGCGGCGGCGCAACTGGGTCACGAGTACCTGGTGTTGACCGACCACTCGCCACGGCTGACGGTCGCGCGCGGGCTGTCCGCCGACCGGCTACGCGAACAGCTCGACATCGTCGCCGCGCTGAACGCACGGCTGGCCACGCTCGCCGCCGAGGGCGCGATGGCCCCGTTTCGTCTGCTCACCGGCATCGAGGTGGACATCCTCGCGGATGGTTCGCTGGATCAGACCGACGAGCTGCTGACCCGCCTCGACGTGGTGGTCGGGTCGGTACACAGCAAGCTCCGCGACGAGTCGGCGGTGATGACCCGCCGCATGGTGACCGCGCTGGCCAATCCGCACCTGGACATCCTCGGCCACTGCACCGGTCGGTTGGTCACCGCCGGGCCGGCCGGTGCCGGCCGCTCGGCCAGCCGGCAGAAGCGACCGGAGAGCACCTTCGACGCCGAGGCGGTGTTCGGCGTCGCCGCCGAGCATGACAAGGCGATCGAAATCAACAGCCGGCCGGAGCGGCTCGACCCGCCGAAACGCCTGCTGCGCCTGGCGT
>JAVHWE010000202.1:0-2742 GCA_032160285.1 Micromonosporaceae bacterium
TGTTCCACCGCGTTGTTCTGCAGCGTCAGCATCACCTGGAACAGCGGGTGCCGGGCCAGCGACCGGGTCGGGTTGACGATGTCCACCAGCCGCTCGAACGACAGGTGCTGGTGCGCGTACGCGGCCAGGTCGGTGGCGCGGACCCGGGACAGCAGCTCGCCGAGGTCGGGATCTCCCCCGGTGTCGGTGCGCAGCACCAGCGTGTTGACGAAGAACCCGATCAGGTCGTCGAGTGCCTCGTCGATGCGGCCGGCCACCGGTGTCCCGATGGGCACGTCGGTGCCGGCGCCGAGCCTGGTGAGCGTGGCGGCCAGCGCCGCCTGCAGCACCATGAAGACACTGACCTGGTGGGCCCGGCCGACCGCGATCAGCTCGCGGTGCAGTGCCGGGCTCCAGTGCACTGACACCGTGCCGCCGCGATGCGTCGGCGCTTCACGACGGGCCCGATCGCACGGCAGCGCCAGTTCGTCGGGAAGACCGCGCAGCTGCTCACGCCAGTACGTCACCTCGCGGTGGAGCAGACTGGCTTTGTCGTCCTCGGTGCCGAGGAGCTGCCGGTGCCACAGGGTGTAGTCGGCGTACTGCACCGGCAGGGGGCGCGGGTGCGGTTCCTCGCCGGCGTCGCGCGCCAGGTAGGCGGCGACCATGTCCCGGGTGAACGGGGCCAGCGACCAGCCGTCGCTGGCGATGTGGTGCATGACGACCAACAGCACGTGCTCGTGGGCGGCGAGCCGAAAGAGCATCAGTCGCAGCGGCGGCTGGGTGGTCAGGTCGAAGGGTGCGGCGACTGCTTGCGCCAGCGCCGCTTCCAAGGCGTCCACGCCGACGTCGACCGGCTCAAGACCGACAACGACCTGCTCCGGCGCCAGTAGCCGCTGGTGTGCCACGCCGTCGGATTCTCCGAAAACGGTGCGCAGGGCTTCGTGCCGGGTCGCCACGTCGCGCGCGGCATGGCGCAGCGCCGGCACGTTGAGCACGCCGTGCAGCCGCAACGCCAGCGGGATGTGGTAAGCCGCTGACGGACCCTCGAGGCGGTGCACCAACCAGAGGCGCTGTTGCGCGTAGGACAGGGGCACGCGCTCCGGCCGCTCGCACGGCTGTAATGCGGTGCGGGCGGCCTGCGCCGCGCCGAACCGGGTGGCGAGGCGGGCAGGCGTCGGCGCGTCGAACAGGTCCTGGACGGTCAGTTCGACGCCGAAGACCCGGCGGATCCGGCTGGTGACCCGGATGGCGAGCAGCGAGTGCCCGCCCAGCTCGAAGAAGTTGTCGTCGACGCCGACCTCGTCGACGGCCAGGATACCGGCGAAGATCCCACACAGGATCTCCTCCCGCCCGTCGCGTGGCTGACGGCGCGTCGGCACCGCCGGTCCGGTCGCCGTCGCGACCCGCAGGGCCGCCCGGTCGACCTTGCCGTTCGCGGTGAGCGGCAGTTGCTCGTGCACCACCACGGCCGGCAGCTGGTACTCCGGCAACGTATCGCGCAGTGCCTCGCGCAGGCGGTGCGCGGTGATGTCCGATCCGTTGAGCACGACGTGGGCGACGAGCCGCCGGTCGCCGGGAGTCGGCTCGGAAACCACGACAGCGCACCGTGCGACCTCCGGCCGGGCGGAGACGGTGTGCTCCACCTCGCCGAGCTCGATGCGGTAACCCCGGATCTTCACCTGGTCGTCGGTGCGCCCGAGCGCGAGCAGCTCACCGTCGCCGCGGCGACGGGCCAGGTCGCCGGTACGGTACATCCGCGCGCCGGGCGGCCCGAACGGGCACGCCACGAAGCGGTCCGCGGTCAGACCAGGACGCCGCAGATAGCCGCGGGTGACCAGCTCACCGGCGATGTAGAGCTCCCCGGGCACACCTGTCGGAACCGGCCGGAGCCGTTCGTCGAGCAGGTACCCGGCGGCACCGGCGACGGGCCGGCCGATCGGTACGGGGCCGGCGGCGAGTACGTCGTCCGGGCACCATCGGTAGGCCACACACCCGACGGTGGCCTCGGTCGGCCCGTACTCGTTGATCACTGTGACGCCGGCGTGCCGCTTCCGCCAGCCGCGCACGGTCTCGGCGGTGAGCGTCTCGCCGCCCAGGACCAGCTCGGCGGTGGGAGTGACCGCCGCCGGGCTGTCGAGCATGGCCAGGTGGCTGGGCGTCGCCTTCAGGAAGCTGACGCTGGTGCCCGCGGCCTGTTCCAGGGTGGCCAGCCGGACCCGCCCGCCCACCAGGAGCGGCCCGAGCAGGGCGGTGACGGCCAGGTCGAAGGAGACCGAGGAGTGCGCGACCGTGCAGCCGCGCAGTCCGGGGTAGCTCTCGCCGGCCCAGCGCAGATAGCGGCTCAGTGAGCGGTGCTCGACGACGACGCCCTTGGGCTGACCGGTCGAGCCGGAGGTGTACATGACGTACGCGGCGTTGCCGGGGTTCGGCGGCTGCGGTTCGGCGCCGCTGGCGGCGGCGACGTCAGCGACTCGCCAAACGGGTGCCGGTTGCGCCGTCGGTGTGCCGCATTCGTCGGCGGCCGCCGCGTCGGGGGCCGCCGCGCAGCCGTCCCCGAACGGTGTTCCGTCGGCGGTCAGCACCGCCACGACGGCGGCGTCTCGCAGCAGGTAGGCGATCCGGTTCGCCGGTAACGTGGCGTCGATCGTCAGGTAGGCCGCGCCGGCCCGCAGGATGCCCAGGATGGCCGCCACCAGGCGGTGGTCGGGCGGCAGGTCGATGGCCACGACGTGCTCGGCGCGGACGCCGTGGGCGGCCAGT
>JAVHWE010000181.1:0-3640 GCA_032160285.1 Micromonosporaceae bacterium
TCGGCGCGCCGGCCGGCTGGAAGCTGGTCCGCAGCTTGAACTTCGGAAATGGAACCTGCACCTTGCGCCAACCGGCGAACGAGTCGACAAAGGTCGACTCCCACAGTTCGCTGTGGTCGGCGTCGGCGCCGCCGTCCTTGATCTCGAACTGGACGGTCTGCCCGGAGCCGGTGCCGTTGACCCAGAACGAGAAGCCGTCGTAACTCGACCAGTCCTGCGCGGTCGGCAGGTTGCGGCTGAACCCGCCGAACGAGGTGACCGCGTACGTGACGCGCATCGCCTGGTTGTCGGCGGCCGCGCCGGGCCGGTCGGCGGCCGCGACCGCGGCGAGCGTCGGGGTGCTCGCGGCGTCGCCGCCGAAGGCGGTCAGCCCGGCCGGCACGCCGGCCTGGAAGTCGTCGACCGCGACGGTACGGCCGTCGAACGGCAACGGGTCGTCATCGGCGATCGACACGCTCAGCGTGGCGCGCGGGCCGACGATCGTGTCGGCCGGGGTCGCGGCACTGAGCGCCAGGTCGAAGCTCTCCGCGTTTTCGTGGATGCCGTCGTCCACGCCGGTGAGCGTGACGGTCTGCTCGGTGGTGCCGGCCGGGAAGGTCAGCGTCCCGGACGCCGCGACGTAGTCGCTGCCGGCCACGGCCGAGCCGTCGGCGGTCGCGTAGTGCACGGTGACGTCATGGTCGGCCGGCTTGTTCAACCGGACCGGTACCGTGACCGTGCCCTTCTCGCCGAGCGTCGCGGTCGCCGCGCCCAGGCTCACCGCCTGCTGGGTGAACTCACCGAGCACCGCGAACTCGAACAGCGAGTACCCGAAGGCGGTGGCCCGCGCGGTACCGGTCAGCCGCACATACCGGGCGGCCACATCCAGGCCGGTGACCTCGTCGGTACCGCCGTCGCCGGTGGTGGTCGAGAACGCCGGGGTCCACGTCGTACCGTCGATCGAGGTCTCGACCGAGTACGCGGACGCGAACGCCGCCTCCCACATCATGGTCACGCCCGACACGCGTGCCTGCGCGCCGAGGTCCACGGTGAGCGACTGCGGGTCGGCGAAGAGGCTGGACCAGCGGGTGGCCGGATCACCGTCGATCGCCTTGTCCGCGCCGAGCCCGGCGTTCTCCGCCGAGGTGGCGCTCGCGAGGCCGAACGGCGCCAGGTTGACGGCTGCGGCGTACGCCGGCTGGCTGACGCTCAGGGTCGAGGCGATCAGGACAGCGGCGACGACGCCGGCCGTGCGCTTACCGCGCCAGGACAGAATTCTGGTACCGGACATTGCGCCTCCCGGAGCGCTTCCACACAGATGGTCGCCGTTGACCACTTACTTCGAGCAGTGAAAAAGGTCGATGGGAACGAGGTTCCCGAACCTGACGCGCGAACGCAAGTGCGCCGCCATGATTGACAGGCTCAGCCGCCCCATTTCTGCTTCGCGGTACGGACCAACCGGTCCTTCAGCTCACGGGTGTGCCGGCGGGATACCGGCAGCTCACGGCCGTCGACGACGACCACGGTCCCGCCACCGGTCAGGTGCAGTTCGGTGATCACCTTCAACCGCACAAGGTACGACCGGTGAATTCGGACGAACCCGGCGTCCGCCCACCGCTCGGCCAACGTGGCGAGCGGTACCCGGACCAGGTGTGATGCGTCGGCGGTGTGCAGCCGGGCATAGTCGCCCTGCGCCTCAACCCAGCGAACCGCCGAGCGCGGCAACATCCTGGTCGTGCCGGCCAGCTCGACCGGGATGGCCGGATCGTCGTCGTGGCCGCCGCCCGGCCGGCCGACCGGCGCCGGTTGGCTGGTCAGCCGCCGGGTGGCGATGACCCGTCGCAGCGACTCGGCGATCCGATCGGCCCGGACCGGCTTGCGGACATAGTCGGTCACGCCCAGGTCGAAGGCCTCCGCCGCGCGGTCGTCGTACGCGGTGACGAACACGACGGCCGGTGGTCGGGCGAACCGGCCCAGGACCACAGCGAGTTCCATGCCGTCCAGGCCGGGCATGCGGATGTCGAGGAAGACCACGTCGACCTCGGTGTCCCGCAGGAGCCGCAGCGCCTCGGTGGCGTCACCGGCGGTACTGACCACACCGACGCGCGGGTCGGCCCGGAGCAGGTACGCCAGCTCGTCCAGCGCCGGCGGTTCGTCGTCCACCGCCAGTACCCGCAGGTCGCTCACTGGTGCCCTCGGCTCCGCTGTGCGACTCATGCCGCCCGCCGGGCCTGTACCGAGGGGTGGAACTTCGGAATGCGCAGGCTCACCTTCGTGCCGGCGCCCGGCGCGGTCTCCACGACCAGGCCGAATGTGTCGCCGAAGACCGACCGCAGCCGGTCGTCCACATTGCTCAGCCCGACGTGCTGGCCGGATTCGGCGCTCTCCTCCTCGGGGCCGCCCAGCACCGCGGGGTCCATGCCGACCCCGTCGTCCTCGACGGTGAGGTGGCACTCCGCCCCGGCGTCGCGGGCGACGATACTGACCGTACCGACCCCCGGTTTGCGCGACAGGCCGTGGCGGACCGCGTTCTCCACCAACGGCTGCAGGCAAAGAAACGGCAGGACGACCGGCAGCACCTCCGGCGCGATCTGCAGCCTGACCTGCAGGCGTTCACCGAACCGGGCCCGTTCGATCGTCAGGTAACGGTCGATCGAGCGCAGCTCCTCTGCCAGCGTGGTGAACTCGCCGTGCGCGCGGAACGAGTACCGGGTGAACTCGGCGAACTCCTCGATCAGCTCGCGGGCCTGCTCCGGATCGGTCCGCACAAAGCTGGCGATCGCGGTCAGCGCGTTGTAGATGAAATGCGGGCTGATCTGCGCCCGCAGCGCCCGTACCTCGGCGCGCGCCAGCCGGGCCCGCGACGAGTCCAGTTCGGCGAGCGCGAGCTGGGCGGTAACCCAGCGGGCGGTCTCGACCGTCGCCTGCACCAACCCCGGCGCCACCGCCCGGTCGCTCACCGCGACGAGCGCACCCTGCGCACGGTGCCCGGTGTTCGCGCCGTGGCCGGCACCGTCTATCGGTACCACCACGGCGCCCCGGACCACGCAGTCGACCAGGTCGCACGGCAGATCACCGGTACCGAGCACGGCCGACCGGCCGGTGGTCACCACGGTGGCCGCCACCGCGGCGAACTGGGTGCGGTGGTGGTCACCGGCACCGTCCACGGCCAGCAACCCCTCGCGACCGGCGATGGCGAACCCGGCTGCGCCGGTGAGGGTACGCAGGTGTCGGACCGCCTTGCCGGCGGTCTGCGCGGTGAGGCCGGCCTGCAGTGGCTCGGCGGCCAGCGCCGCGATGTGCAGTACCTCGTACGTGGCCCGCTGACCGGCGGTGGCAATGCCCGCACGCGCGCGGATGCGTAACACCGCGTACACCGCGCCGACGAGCGCGGCGAGCAGCGCGACAACAGCGGCCGCGGCCGACAGGTTAGCCCGCACGCCAAGGATCGTCGCCCACCGGCCCGCTCCGCGCCAGTACGGCATCCGAGCCCGCAGCCCGCGGGGGGACAAATCCCGTCAGGGCGTAACGCAGCAGCTCACAGCCTCCGGACAGGCTGTTGACAGCTAGATACATTGAAGTCAATATAGGCGAACCTGTATGTCACCTTGCGTATCGACTGCTGCTGCATCCGCCGCCCATGACGGTCGGCCACCAAGCG
>JAVHWE010000249.1:0-8728 GCA_032160285.1 Micromonosporaceae bacterium
GCGACCGGCCGGCGGACGCCGCTGGCGGCGGCCCTGCGCAGCCAGGTCGACGCGGATCTGGAGGTACGCGTCCAGCGCCCGGTGGCCAGCGCCTTCTTCGAGTTCCTCGCCTTCGGTCAGCTCGCCCTGTTCGTCGCGGCGATCCCGCTGCTGCGGCGGGCCCGGCGACCGGCCGGCCCGCTCACCGCCCCGCCGAACCCCCGCTGGTACCGCCGGGGTGTCGAGTGGTTGCTGGTCGCCGCGTCCCTGGGGGTACCCGCGGCGCTGCTGGCCGGGCTGGTGCCGTGGTGGCGTACCGCCCTGCCCGGGGCGCTGTTCGGCCTGGTCACCGTGGCGGTGATCGGCGCCGTCACGGTCGCCGTCACGATGAGCCGGTTCGGCCGGCGGGTGCTCTGGCCGCTCGGCGGCGTCGCGGCCCTCGGTGCCGTCGTGGTCGCCGTCGACCTGATCACCGGGTCCCGGCTGCAGCTCAACAGCGTGGTCGGGTACTCGGCGGTGACCGGTGTCCAGTACGCCGGTCTGGCCACCGTCGGGCTCGGCGTCTTCACCGCCGGCGTCCTGGTCGGGGCCGGCTGCGCGGCCCAGCGGGTACCGCGGCCGTGGCGACCGGTCGTCGTGGCGGTCATCGGCGGGGTGGCGGTGATCCTCGCCGGCAGTCCCTACCTCGGCGCGGACGCCGCCGGGGCGGTGGCGTTGACCGCCGGGGTGTGCGTGGCCGCCGCGATGTCGACCGGCGGCTGGCTGACATTCCCGCGGGTCGCCTGGGCCCTGATGGCGGGTATCGCGGTGACCGCCGCGTTCGCGATGCTGGACGTGAGCCGTCCGGTCAGCCAGCGCGGCAGTGTCGGTCGGTTCCTCGGTCACCTCAGCGACGGCACCGGCCGGCTGGTGATCCATCCGATCGAGTCGGACAACGCGGTGGTGGCCGCCACCAGCCCGTTGACGTTGCTGGTCCTCGGCTCCGGGGCGATGCTGTTCTTCGCCCTGCTGCGCCCCTGGGGTGGCCTGCGGCGGCTGTTCGGCCTGTACCCGGCGGTGCGCGCCGGTCTCGCCGGCACCGCGGTCGCGACGCTGGTGGCCGGGCCGATGGAGGGGGTCGGGTTCAACGTCGCCGGCGGCGCCGCCGCGTCGGTGCTGCCCCTGACGGTGCTCGCCGCCCTGCGGGTACTGCGCCACGCCGACGAACGGACCCCCGCGGTCACCGTCGATCCGAGCGAGCCCGACCGGGTCCCGGCGCCCGAGCCGGCGCCGCGGGTGCGGCCCGAACCGCCGTCCCGGCCGGACCAGGCCGCGTCGGTGGTTGACGCCGGCGTGTCGCCGCCGCCGGGCCAGCGCGCGCCAACGGCCACGACACCGGCCTGACCCGGCGTGACATCGCCGGGCCCCGCCGGCAGGCCGGCGATCTGGTGTTAGGGTCGAGTCCCGTGGATCGGGTGTCGCACATCGGGCCACACGTTAGACGAGAGCCCTCGGCAACGACCACGGGAGCAGGCTTTGGCCCCATCGGCACGGACGACAAAGCACATCTTCGTCACTGGGGGCGTCGCCTCCTCGCTCGGTAAGGGGCTTACCGCCTCCAGCCTGGGCAATCTGCTCACCGCCCGGGGGCTGCGGGTGGTGATGCAGAAACTGGATCCGTACCTCAACGTCGACCCCGGGACGATGAACCCGTTCCAGCACGGTGAGGTCTTCGTCACCGACGACGGCGCCGAGACCGACCTGGACGTGGGGCACTACGAGCGGTTCCTCGACCGCGACCTCTCGGCGAAGGCCAACGTCACCACCGGCCAGATCTACTCGGCGGTGATCGCCAAGGAGCGTCGGGGCGAGTACCTGGGCGACACGGTCCAGGTCATCCCGCATGTGACCAACGAGATCAAGGCCCGGGTACGGGCGATGGCCGGCCCGGATCCGAACGACCCCGCCGGCCGTTCGCCCGATGTGGTCATCACCGAGGTCGGCGGGACCGTCGGCGACATCGAGTCGCTGCCGTTCCTGGAGGCGATCCGGCAGGTCCGCCATGACATCGGCCGGGACAACTGCTTCTATCTGCACGTGTCGCTGGTGCCCTACCTGGCTCCGAGCGGTGAGCTCAAGACCAAGCCCACCCAGCACTCGGTGGCGGCGCTGCGCAGCATCGGTATCCAGCCCGACGCCCTGGTCTGCCGCTCCGACCGGGAGATCCCGGCCAAACTGAAGGAGAAACTCGGGCTGTACTGCGACGTCGAACGGGAGGCCGTGGTCAGCGCACCGGACGCGCCGAGCATCTACGAGATCCCGAAGGTGCTGCACCGCGAGGGGCTCGACGCGTTCGTGGTACGCCGGCTCAACCTGTCATTTCGGGACGTGGACTGGAAGCGCTGGGACGACCTCCTCGACCGGGTCCGCCATCCCCGCCAGACGGTCACGGTCGCGATCGTCGGCAAGTATGTCGACCTGCCCGACGCGTACCTGTCGGTGACCGAGGCGGTCCGCGCCGCCGGGTTCGCCCACCGCGCCCGGGTGGAGATCCGCTGGGTACCGAGTGACGAATGTCTCACCCCGGCCGGCGCGGCCCAGGCGCTGTCCGGTGTGGACGGTGTGGTGATTCCGGGCGGGTTCGGGGTACGTGGCATCGAGGGCAAGATCGGCGCGGCCCGGTTCGCCCGGGAGAACGGCATCCCCGCGCTCGGCCTGTGCCTGGGATTGCAGTGCATGGTCATCGAGACGCTGCGTAACCAGGCCGGTGTCCCCGCCGCCAACTCGCTCGAATTCGACGAGGGCACGGTCGACCCGGTGATCTCGACCATGGCCGACCAGGCCGATATCATCGCCGGCCGCGGTGACCTGGGCGGCACCATGCGGCTCGGCGCCTACGCCGCGACGCTGGTGCCCGGTTCGATCGTGGCCGACGCGTACGGGTCGACCGAGGTCTCCGAGCGCCACCGCCACCGGTACGAGGTGAACAACGCCTACCGGGAGGCGTTGACGGGCGCCGGTATGGTCATCTCCGGTACCTCCCCGGACGGGCGGCTGGTCGAGTTCGTCGAGCTGGACCGCGAACGGCACCCGTTCTTCGTGGCCACCCAGGCTCATCCGGAGCTGAAGAGCCGACCGACCCGGGCGCATCCACTGTTCGCAGGCTTCGTCGGCGCCGCGGTCGACTACGCCAACGCCGGCCGGCTGCCGGTCGAGCTGCCCGACCCGGGTGTCCTGCTGGAACCCGGGCCCGGCGTGGTGGGCGAGTCCGGTGGTTCACGCGCGTCCGGTGCCGTGGCCAACGGACCGGCCCGGGTTGTGATGCCGTCGTGACCGAACAGGCGGGGCCCACCGAGCGGTACCCGGTGCGCGCGCGGGTCGAGCACTTCTCCGGCCCGATGTTCCGGGTGGTTACCGACCGGGTCGAGATGCCGGACGGCCACCTCGCCAACCGCGACTACATCATCCACATCGGTGCGGTCGGCGTGGTCGCGATCGACGACGAGGGTCGGGTGGTGCTGGTCCGCCAGTACCGGCACCCGGTCGGACGGTACCTGTGGGAGCTGCCGGCCGGGCTCATCGACGTCGCCGGCGAGGCGCTGGAGCGGGCCGCCGTCCGGGAGTTGGAGGAGGAGGCCGACCTCACCGCCGACCGCCTCGATCTCCTGCTCGACATGCACCCGTCACCGGGCTGCTCCAACGAGGTGATCCGGCTGTTCCTGGCCCGCGATCTCACGCCGGTCGGGCCGGAGCGGCGCCACCAGCGCCGCGACGAGGAGGCCGACATGACGGTCAGCCGCATCCACCTGGACGAGGCCGTTGCGATGGCGCTGCGTGGTGAGATCACCAACGGTGCGTGCCTGGCCGGGGTGCTCGCGGCCGCGCGGGTATGCGAATCCGGCTGGCCGGCACCCGCCCCGCGACCGATCGACACTCCGTTACCCCGTGACGAGCCGGCGTCCGCGACGCGGCGGCGGTAGTTTGCAGGGTGACGGCGACAGTGGCAACGGGGCCACCGCCGAAGAGCGAGGTGTGACCCACGGTGAAGGTCGGAATCCCACGCGAGGTCAAGAACCACGAGTACCGGGTCGCGATCACGCCGTCCGGGGTCAACGAGTTCGTCCGCAACGGACACACGGTCCTGATCGAGGCCGGTGCGGGGCTGGGTTCGTCGATCACCGACGATGAGTTCGCCACGGCCGGGGCGACCATCCTGCCCGCCGCCGACGAGGTGTGGAGCGCCGCCGAACTCGTCCTGAAGGTGAAGGAGCCGGTCGCCGAGGAGTACCACCGGATGCGCGACGGACAGGTGCTCTTCACGTACCTGCATCTGGCCGCGTCGGCGGACTGCACCCGGGCGCTGCTGGATCGGCGGGTCACCGGCATCGCGTACGAGACGGTCGAACTGCCGGATCGGTCGCTGCCGCTGCTGGCCCCCATGTCGGAGGTCGCCGGGCGGATCGCACCGCAGGTCGGCGCGTACCACCTGATGCGCGCCGGTGGCGGGCGCGGGGTGCTGCTCGGCGGGGTTTCCGGGGTGTACGCGGCGAAGGTCGTCGTCATCGGCGCCGGCGTGTCCGGCCTGAACGCCGCCGCCATCGCCCTCGGGATGCAGGCCGAGGTGCTGCTGCTGGACCGCAACATCGCCCGGCTGCGCGGCGCGGACGCCATCTACCAGGGGCACCTGCAGACGGTGGCGTCGAACGCGTACGAGGTCGAACGGGCCGTCCTCGACGCCGACCTGGTCATCGGCGCCGTGCTGGTACCCGGGGCGAAGGCGCCGATGTTGATCTCGAACGACCTGGTGAAGCGGATGAAGCCGGGAAGCGTCCTGGTCGACATCTCCATCGATCAGGGCGGCTGCTTCGAGGACTCCCACCCGACAACGCACGCCGACCCGGTGTACAAGGTGCACAACTCGATCTTCTACTGCGTGGCGAACATGCCCGGCGCGGTGCCGCACACCTCCACGTACGCGTTGACGAACGTCACCCTCCCGTACGCGGTCGAGCTGGCCAACCGGGGTTGGCGGGCCGCGCTCGCCGCCGACCCGGCGCTCGCGCTCGGCCTCAACACCCATGCCGGCCACGTCACGTTCGGCCCGGTCGCCGAGGCGCACGGCCTGCCGCAGGTACCGCTGCGGGATGTGCTGGCGGCCTGATGCCCACGGCGTCCGCGGCGGTCGTTGAACCGGCACCCGCGCTGCGACGGGTCCTGCGGACCTACCTCGACCACCTGACGGTCGAACGGGGGCTGGCCGTCAACACCCTCAGCTCGTACCGTCGCGATCTCCAGCGATACCTGGAGGTGCTGGCCGCCGCCGGGGTCGCCGACCTGGCTTCCATCGGGCCCCGTGAGGTCGCCGCCCACCTCGCCACCCTCCGCGAGGGCGACGACGAGCACCCGCCGCTGTCGGCCGCGTCCGCCGCCCGGGCCGCCAGCGCGGTCCGCGGGCTGCACCGGTTCGCGGTACGGGAGGGTTTGGTAGGCCACGATCCGGCGCGCGAGATCAAACCGCCGGCGCTGCCCCGCCGGCTGCCGAAGGCGCTCGATGTCAGCCAGGTCGAGCGGCTCCTCGCCGCGGTCGCCGCGGACCGGCCCGCCAGCGCGTCCGCCGGTGGGCCCGTTGGCGGGTCCGCCGGCGGGTCTGTCGGCGTGTCCGCCGGCGGGTCTGTCGGCGGGTCTGTCGGCGGTGGCCCGCTCGCCCTGCGCGACCAGGCTCTGCTCGAATTCCTGTACGCGACCGGTGCGCGGATCTCCGAAGCGGTCGGCGCCGCTGTCGATGATCTCGACCTGGACGCCGGCACCGTGCTGCTGCACGGCAAGGGCGGCCGGTCGCGACTGGTGCCGGTCGGCCGGTACGCCCGCGACGCGGTAGGCGCCTACCTGGTGCGCGGCCGCCCCATCCTGATCGCCGGCGGGCGTGGCGTCAAAACCGGCGGGGCGGTCTTCGTCAATGCCCGCGGCGGGGCGCTGTCGAGGCAGAGCGCCTGGACGATCCTGCGCCGGGCGGCCGAACGGGCCGGCCTGCCCGTCGACGGTGCGCACGGCGTGTCGCCGCACACCCTGCGCCATTCGTACGCGACCCACCTGCTCGACGGTGGCGCGGACATCCGGGTGGTCCAGGAGCTGCTGGGTCACGCCTCGGTCACCACCACGCAGGTGTACACGCTGGTGACCGTGGAGCGCCTTCGCGAGGTGTACGCCACCGCCCATCCCCGCGCCCTCGCCTGAGCCGGTATCGGAGACCGTCTTCACGTCCACGCGACGGGGCGACACGCCGTGCGCAGGCTGCGGATTTGCGTCGGGCGTGGCGTACAGTCGGGCGACGGCCGTCAGACGTGGGTTCGGCGTTACCGAGAGGGTGGGGACCCGAGGCGACGGATGTGCCGCCGGGAGGGCAGGGACACTATGGGCATTGGCGAACGGCAGGCCGACGCGTGGACCACGACCCTTCGCGCGGAGCAGTCCGCGCTGGATCTTGGTGCCCAGCTCGGCCCGGCCGATCCGACGGCGTACACGACGCGTCGACCGATCCCCGATCCGATCCCGGTCGACCGGCATGGCCCCGCCCGGATCATCGCGATGGCCAATCAGAAGGGCGGGGTCGGTAAGACAACGACGACCATCAATCTCGGTGCGGCGCTCGCGGAGTACGGGCGGCGGGTGCTGCTTGTCGACTTCGATCCGCAGGGCGCGCTCTCGGTCGGGCTCGGCGTCAACCCGCACGACCTCGACGTCACGATCTACAACCTGTTGATGGACCCGGACTGCGGCATCGACGACATCAAGATCAAGACTGACATCGCCGGGCTGCACCTGCTGCCGGCCAACATCGACCTGTCCGCCGCGGAGATCCAGCTCGTCAACGAGGTCGCCCGCGAGATGGCGCTGGCCCGGCTGCTCCGGCCGGTGCTGCGCGAGTACGACTTCATCCTGATCGACTGCCAGCCGTCGCTCGGGCTGCTGGCCATCAACGCGCTGACCGTCGCGCACGGCGTGCTGATCCCGCTGGAGTGCGAGTTCTTCAGCCTGCGCGGCGTCGCCCTGCTGCTGGACACCATCGACAAGGTCCGGGAGCGGCTGAACTTCGATCTCGATCTTGAGGGCATCCTCGCCACCATGTACGACAGCCGGACCACCCACTGCCGGCAGGTGCTCCAGCGGGTGGTCGAGGCGTTCGGCGACAAGGTGTACCAGACCGTGATCACCAAGACCGTGAAGTTCCCGGAGTCCACCGTGGCCGGCTCGCCGATCACCTCGCTGGATCCGGCGTCCTCCGGTGCCCGCAACTACCGTCAACTGGCCCGCGAGGTCATCGCGGCCCACGCGGAACGAACCGCGGGTTAGACCGGGTGCTCGCGGCGCCCGTGCCGGCCGGTCGCCGCCGAGTCCGGCGAAGCCCGGCAGCGGCGTGAGCTACGGTCTTGCGGTGACGTCGCCGGTCGAGGAGCCCGCGGCGCCGCCCGAGTCGGCGGCCGCCGTGGCCGACACCGGCGGGTTCACGGTACGGCTGGCCAACTTCACCGGCCCGTTCGACCTGCTGCTCCAGCTCATCGGCAAGCACAAGCTGGACGTCACCGAGGTGGCCCTGCACCAGGTGACCGACGAGTTCATCGCGTACATCCGGGCGATGGGCGAGGACTGGGAGCTGGACGAGGTCAGCGAGTTCCTGGTGATCGCGGCCACCCTGCTCGACCTCAAGGCCGCCCGGCTGCTGCCGTCGGCCGCGGTCGAGGATCAGGAGGATCTCGCCCTGCTCGAGGCGCGTGATCTGCTGTTCGCCCGGCTGCTCCAGTACAAGGCGTTCAAGGAGGCGGCGGCGCACATCATGGCCTTGGAGGCGGTGGCCGCGCGGCGCTGGCCGCGCGCGGTGCAGCTCGAACCGCGGTACGCCGAGGCGCTGCCGGATCTGATCCTCGGCATCGGCCCGGAGCGGCTGGCCGCGTTGGCGATGCGCGCGTTGGCGCCGAAGCCGCCACCGCCCGGCGTATCGATCGACCATCTGCACATGGTCCGGGTCAGCGTCCGCGAGCACGCCGAGATGCTGCGGATGCAGCTGGTTCGGCTGCGTACCGCGTCGTTTCGTACGCTGTGTGCCGACTGCCAGAACACGCTGGAGGTGGTGGCACGGTTCCTGGCCCTGCTGGAGCTGTTCCGCGACGGGCTGGTCGGATTCGTCCAGGAAGAGGCGCTCGGTGACCTGACCGTCCGGTGGACCGGTGCCGACGACGGCGGAGCCGGCGGACTGGACGTCGACGAGTACGGCGAGGACGGCGGGACGGAGGACGCGGTGGCGTCGGCCGAAGCGCCGAAGGAATCCGCCAGCGGCGGACCGACCGAGGAACCCGCCAGCGGCGGAGGGGCCGAGGAAGCGGTCCGGGGCGAAGCGGGACCGGGCGGAGCGGTCGAGGAGGCCGCTCGGAGCGAAGCCGCCTACGACGCGGCGGCACAGGGCCAAGCGGCACACTCTGACGTGGTGGAGGAGGTATCCGGTGAACGCGGATGACGCGCCGTCGCCGTCGCTAGCGGACCAGGCGGCGACATGGGTACCACCGTGGGCGCGTCGGCCGTCCACCCCCCAGGATGACGCCGAACCCGACCCGCCCACCGACCTGGACTCAACCGCCGCCGAATCGGCCCCATCCGCCGAGCCGAGATCCGCCGAGCCGGCCTCATCCGCCGAGCCCGACGTGGCCGAGCCCGACCCAGCCGAGCTGAATCCATCCGCGTTGCCGGACGCACCGCCGGTCGATCCGAACATATCCGC
>JAVHWE010000188.1:0-3776 GCA_032160285.1 Micromonosporaceae bacterium
CCCGAGGTCACCCACCGGTACCCGCCGCGCCGGTCATGGCGAGGCCGAGCTGCTGCGGGGTGACGGTGGCCGGGTCGGCGTCGGCCACGAACCGACCCCGGTAGATCACCTTCAGCGTGTCGGAGAGTCCGATCAGTTCGTCGAGGTCGGCCGAGATCAGCAGGACCGCCATACCGTGGTGGCGGGCCCAACTGATGTGGTCCCAGATTGCGGCCTGGGCGCCGACGTCCACCCCCCGGGTCGGGTGCGCGGCGAGCAGGACCTTCGGCCGGTGACTCAGCTCCCGCCCGACGATGAGCTTCTGCTGGTTGCCGCCGGACAGCGCGCCGGCGGCCACGTCGATACCGGGGGTACGGACGTCGAAGTCGGCCACGATCCGCGCCGTGTCACGGCGCGCCCCGCGCCGGTCGAGCAGCGGCCCGCGGGCGTTCGGCGGTTCGGTCTGGTGGCCGAGCATCCGGTTCTCCCACAGCGGCGCGTCGAGCAGCAGACCCTGGCGGTGTCGGTCCTCCGGCACGTACCCGATGCCGGCCTCGCGGCGGCCCCGGGTGGACCGATCGCCGATGTCGACGCCGTCGAGCGCGACGGTACCGGTGGACGGCCGGATCCCCATCAGCGCGTCGACCAGTTCGGCCTGGCCGTTGCCCTCCACCCCGGCGACGCCGAGCACCTCACCGCGGTGGATCGTGAAGCCGACGTCGGCGACCAGCCGGCGACCGTCGGCGGCCGACACCGTCAGGTCGGCCACCGTCAGGACCGGTACACCGGTCACCGTCGACTCGCGCGCGGCCGGGCTGGGCAGGTCGCTGCCCACCATCAGCGTCGCCAGCTGCCGGGCGGTCACCTCGCTCGGCTCCACCGACGCGACCGTGGTCCCCCGCCGGATCACCGTGATGGCGTCGGCGACGGCGAGCACCTCGGGCAGCTTGTGCGAAATGAAGATGATCGTGAGGCCTTCCCGGGTGAGCTGGCGCAGGTTGCCGAACAGGTCGTCGACCTCCTGCGGTACCAGGACCGAGGTGGGCTCGTCGAGGATGAGGACCCGGGCGCCGCGGTAGAGCACCTTCGCGATCTCGACCCGTTGCCGGTCGCCGACGCCGAGGTTCTCGGTCAACGTCTCGGGGTGTACCCCGAGGCCGTATCGGCGGGAGATCTCCCGGATCCGGGCGGTGGCCCGGTCGCCGATGCCGTGCGACCGTTCCGCGCCGAGGATGATGTTTTCCCCGACGGTGAAATTGTCGGCCAGCATGAAGTGCTGATGCACCATGCCGATACCGACGGTAATGGCCTGCTGCGGCGATCCGAACACCACGGGCGTACCGTCGATGATGATCTCTCCGGCGTCCGGTCGCTGCATCCCGTACAGGATCTTCATCAGGGTGGACTTGCCGGCGCCGTTCTCCCCGACGATCGCGTGGATGGTGCCCCGGCGGACGGTCAGGTCGACGTCGTGGTTGGCGACGACACCCGGGTACCGCTTGGTGATGCCGCGCAGCTGCACTGCCGGCGCGACCGCCGACGCATCGGTACTCAAGGAACCTCCTGCGGTGACGACCGTGACGGGACCCGCGCGGACGAGCCCCGTCAACGATCGTGGTGACGCGTCAGCCGGCGGCCGGCTTGGTCGGTACCGTGATTGTGCCGTCGATGATCTGCTGCTTGTAGTCGTCCAGCTTGGACTTGATGTCGTCGACCTTGCCGCCGGACAGCGCGTACCCGACGCCGTCGGCCTTGAGATCGAACGTCGTCGTACCGGCGCGGAACGCGCCGGTGCCGGTGTCCTTGACGAACTGGTACACGGCCGTGTCGACCCGCTTGAGCATCGACGTGAGGATCACGTCGCGAAGGTCCGGGCTCACCGTCTTGTACTGGTCGGAGTCGACCCCGATGGCGAGCTTGCCCTTGTCCTTGGCGGCCTTGAAGACGCCGCTGCCCGAGCCGCCCGCCGCCTGGTACACGATGTCGGCGCCGGCGTCGTACGCGCCCTCGGCGGAAACCTGGCCCTTCGCCGGATCGTTGAAGCCCGAACACTTGTCGGCGACGGTCGACAGGTACTTCACGTCGATGACGATGTCGGCCTTGACCGCGCGGGCCCCGGCCTCGTACCCGGCCTGGAACTTCTTGATCAGGTCGACCAGGCAGCCGCCGACGAAGCCGATGTGACCGGTCTTGCTCTTCAGCGCGGCCGCGGCACCAACCAGGTAGGAGCCCTGCTCCTCGGCGAAGACCAGGTTGGCGACGTTGGGCTTGCTCACGGTCGCGTCGTCGACGATGGCGAACTTGGTGTTCGGGCACTCGGTGGCCGCCTTGGCCAGCGGACCCGTCGTCGGATCACCGGCGTAGACGAAGCCCACCGCGATCACCGGGTTGTACCCGCTGTCACAGAGCAGCTTCAGCCGCGAGTACTTGTCGTTGTCGGTCTCGTCCTTGCTGGCCTCGAGCTCGCGCGTGGAGATGCTCAACTCCTTCTTGGCCTTCTCCAGGCCGGCGGCGGCCGCGTCGTTGAACGACTTGTCGCCCGTCCCGCCGATGTCGTACGCGAGACCGACCTTCACCTTCTTGGTCGCGGTGTTGTTACCGCCCGAATTGCTCTTTCCGCTGCCACCGCAGGCGGCCATCCCCAGCGTGACAACCACCACGCCGACGGTCGCGAACAGCTTCATCCCACGCGCTCGGCGCAAGACGATCTCCTTCCCCCATCGCACCGCCCCTGTGCGGTGTTCCGACGGACCGGAGCGTACGCCGAAACCGCGCCTGAGCCGCGATGACGTTATCTGCCTGTGACGTGAACAGGAGATCAAACCACCCCCGCCGTCACACGCCGACGGATCACCGAACGGGGGTCGTCGGCGCCTCGGCCGGCCGCCGGCGGGCGGCCCACCAGCCACGCAGGCCCAGCACCCCGACCGCGGTACCGACCGCGAGCGAGACCGCGATCAGAACCGCGTGTACCCACAGGAATCCGGTCGGGGTGCCGCCGTGCCACGCTCGCGGATCGTCGTTGATCGCCACCGCGAACCGGGGCCAGATCGCCCAGCTCCAGACACCCACCGCCACCAGGAACACCGACCATCGTCGCGACAGCATCACGATGGGAGAGTAACCGGGACTTGACTGTCCAGCGGCGGGAGACTCCACGATCGAACTCATGCACATCGGCGAGCTGGCCCGACGGAGCGGGCTGACGGTCAAGACCGTGCGGTACTACTCCGACCTAGGGCTCGTACCGGAGGCGGAGCGGACGCCGGCCAACTACCGCCGCTACGACGCCGCCGCCCTGGTACGCCTGGAGTTCGTGCGTACCCTGCGCGAGCTCGGCCTGGACCTGGCGACGGTCCGGCGGGTACTGGAGCGGCACGGCGACCTGCCGGCGCTGGCGGCCGCGCACGCCGAGGCGCTGGGCGCGCAGATCCGGCTGCTCCGGGTCCAGCGCGCCGCGCTGCGGGCACTCGCCCGCCGCGAACCGACAGCAGAGGAGGTCGACCGCATGAACCGCATCGCCCAAGCCACCGCCGACGAACGTCGCCGCCTGATCTCCGAGTTCCTGGATAGCATCTTCGACGGCGTCGAGGTCGATCCGGCGCTGCAACCCCAGGCCAGCGAGTTCCAGCAGCGCATGCGCTCCGCCACGCCGCAGCTACCCGACGATCCGACCGACGAGCAGGTCGACGCCTGGATCGAACTGGCGGAACTGATCGCGGACCCCGGGCTGCGGGAGCGGCTGCGCGAGATGGGGCGGCGCAGCTTCGGCGGCGGCGCGGCGGCCCCGCCGGCCG
>JAVHWE010000339.1:0-18946 GCA_032160285.1 Micromonosporaceae bacterium
CGGCGTCGGACGGCTCCACCCCGGTACGGATCTCGCGCAGCGACCCGGACGGGTCGCGGCGCACCACGACCAGCGGGTGCGCGAGCAGGTGGATGTTGACGTCGCGGGCGGACAGCGCGGCGGTCACCGAGTCGACCAGGAACGGCATGTCATCAGTGACGATCTCGATGGCGGTGTGCTCGTCCTGTTCGGCGTTCTCGTCCGAGGCGGTGATCCGCAGCTTCAACTGGCCGGGCAGCCGCTGGTCGGCCAGCGCGAGGTGGGACAGGGTCGCCGCCCGCAGGTTCGCCGGGGTACGCCCGGCCAGCTCCTCGTCGGATACCAGCCGCCAGTACTGGGCCACCAGCGCGGCCAGGTCGGGATCGTCACTGCGGGCGGCCGTGAGGGTCACCGCGGCGGCGATCAGCCGTTCCGCGTTGGGCAGCGGCCGATCCAGCTCGGCATCGTCGACCAGTACGTCGGACAAATCGCTGACACCGGTCGCGGCGCGCCGCTCCATGACTGCACTCCCCTCACCCACCACGTTGTGGGCAATCTCCGCCAAGCCTAGGACGTGCTTCATTCGTACCCCGTTCGACCGACGCTGATGCCGCCAACCGGAGCGCCGGTGTGACCGATCGGGCAACCGGGTCGCCGCGAAAACAGACACCGTGTCCCGTACGCCGGAAAAGTGGTTGTGCACCGGACATCTATCGTGACGACGTTGGCCGCGCATGGCGGCCGCCGCAAGCTCGGCCGTCGCGGCCGCGACGTCGCGGGCTCATCCGGTACCGACCAGGGAAGAGGATCTGACATGCCACGATCTGCCGGGCGGGGGCGGCGGCTGCTGGTAGCGGGGTCGGCGAGCCTGGGACTGGCGTTGACCGGTGGCCTGGCCGGCTGCTCATCCACGCCACCGGACGGGGCGCTGAAGAAGTTCGCGGCGGCCCTGCCGACCGGCGTCTTCACCGGGCTGGACGTGCAGACGAGGGCCGGCCAACCGGTCACCGCCGACATGGTGACGAAGCTCGAAGGCGATCTGGCCGGCAAGAAGCCGACCATCCGGGTCCAGAAGATCAACGCCAAAAAGGACACCGCGACCGCGACACTCGCCTACGCCTGGCCGGTCGCGAACGGGGTGACCTGGACCTACACCAGCACCGTGGCGGCCAAGAAGAGTAAAGACGACAAGTGGCGGGTGTACTTCGACCCGGCCACCCTGCACCCCGCCCTGACCGCGGCGGACACCATCACCATCAGGCACGTCACCGCCGAGCGGGGCGCCATCCTGGACGGCGCCGGCGCGCCGATCACCACCAAGCAAAAGATCATCACGGTACGGGTACAGCCCGGCGAGGTGACCGACGTCACCGGTACCGTGGCCGTGCTCGACGCCGCGCTCAAGTCGATCAAGGCTGACATCGGCGACATCGACCTGGCCGACCTCCCGGCGCAGATCAACGCCAAGGGCACCGCCGCGATCGACGTGATCCAGCTCCGCGAACCGGTCTACAACAAGATCCGCAGTACCATCCACGAACTCAACGGCCTGTACTTCGGTGAGAGCTTCCGGCTGCTGACACCGAGCCCGGCGTTCGCCAGGGCCACGCTCGGCCGGGTCGGCGACGTCACCAAAGAGATCATGGACGGCAAGCCCGGCCGGTACCAGCTCGGCGACCAGGTCGGCCTCGGCGGGCTCCAGCAGCGCTACGACGACGTGCTCGGCGGATCACCCGGCGTACAGGTGGTGATCGCGGGTACCGACCAGACCGCCGACCGGGAGCTGTTCCGCTCCGAGCCCAAGGCGGGTACGCCCGTGAAGACCACACTCGACCAGCGGATCCAGACCGCGGCCGACAACGCGCTGGTCGGGCAGGCAAAGCGGGCCGCCATCGTGGCGGTACGGGTCGGTGACGGCTCGGTCCTCGCGGTGGCGAACGGCCCCAACGGCGGCGACCTCGACCTCGGGCTGACCGCCCAGGTCGCTCCCGGCTCCACCTTCAAGACCGTGACGGCGCTCGGCGTACTCGACCGTGGCGCCGCCACCGCCGCTACCGTCGTGTCCTGCCCGAGGACCTACACCGCACCGGGCGGTACCCCGATCAGCAACGCCCACGACCTGACCGCGCAGCTCGGCGACAACGCACAGCTCCACCAGGATTTCGCCCAGTCCTGCAACACCGCGTTCGCCCAGCTCGGCGCGAAACTGGGCCCGGACGGCCTGGCCGCCACCGCGAAGACGGTCGGCATCGGTGTTCCGTGGGACCTCGGCACGGACGCCTTCAGCGGTTCGGTGGCGACCGGCGCCGACCCGGCCGAACAGGCGGCCGCCGCGTTCGGACAGGGCCGGACCCTGGTGTCCCCGATCGCGCTGGCCGGCGTGGCGGCGGCGATCGCGCACGGCCAGTGGCAGCAGCCCCGGCTCGTAACCGACCCGGCACCCAGGCAGCCCGCGGCGAACGGACCCGCCCTCAAGCCGGACGCGGTCGCGGCGCTCAAGCAGATGATGCGCGAGGTGGTCACCGACGGGACGGCCAGGTCGATCAGGAATATGGCGGGACCCGACACCTACGGCAAGACCGGTACCGCCGAGTTCGACAACAACGACCCGACCAAGACCCACTCCTGGTTCATCGGCGTACAGGGCGACGTGGCGTTCGCGGTCTTCGTCGAGAACGGCGGCCTCAGCACCGATGCCGCGGTACCGATCGCCGGGAAGTTCTGCGCCGCCCTGAAGTGAAGCCGGACCTCCGCCGGTCAGACCTGTTCAAGCGCCAACGTCACGCCGCTTGCCACCAACCTGTACCGGCTCAAATCCATGGTTACTCCTCGCTGTCCACCGGGGCCTGGCCGCTGCCCGCCGCCCGGATCTGGTCGGCCAGCCCGGCGAAGCGTTGTCCGGGATCGCGGTCGGCCGGCTGCGGCCCGGCGGCCGGAGCGTCGGCCGGCGTGACGTCCACCGGCTGCGGCCGCGCGGCCGGTTCGACATTCGTCGGATCGGCGCTCGACCGTGGCTGGTCGGCCTCGGCCGGCTGGTCGCGTCGCCGCAGCGGGGCGCCCCCACCGCGCCGGGTCAGCGCCACCCGGTCGGCGTCGGCCATGTCCGAGAAGTTGAGCCGGTCGAGCCCGGACCGGCCCCACCCGGCGGTCCACTGCGTCGGCGCCGCCGGCCGGTGCGGTGCGGGCCCGGGTGCGGCCGCAGACCCGGTCGGGGCGGCCGGTTCGACGGTTACCGCCGTCCGGTCGAGCTCACGCTCAACAACCGGCGCACGCTCGACAACCGGCGCACGCTCGACAACCGGCTCACGCTCGACAACCGGCGCACGCTCGGCAGGCGGCCCGGGCTCGGCAGGCGGCCCGGAGTCGGATCCCGCCGGGGGGCCGGGTCTCGGCTCGGGAAACGACGGGGTTGTGGCGACCGGTCCGGCGGCTGCCGCGAGGTCCGCCCAGTCGAGCGACGCCACCGTGGCGGCCGGAGCCAGGCCGGCGACCAGGACGTCGACCATCTCGGCCGCGTAGCCGCCGGTCGGATCGTAGTCCGGGTCGAAGACGGTGATCTCCACCCCGACGCACTGCGGGCTCGACACCAGACCGACGATCAACTGTTCCAGCTCGGCGTACGCGATGCCGCCCGGATCGGGCGCGTCGACGGCGGGCATCACCGCCGGATCGAGCACGTCGACGTCGACGTGCACCCAGTACCCGACGCAGCCGCTGAGCAGTCGGCGCGCCCAGTGCGCGGAGCGGCCCGCGCCCTCGACGCGCAACTGCGGTACCCCCCGGACGGCGATGCCGGCCGCCTGCACATCGATACGGTGTTCGTCGTGGGTACGGATGCCGAGGACCACCACGTCGCTGTCGCGAAAGTACGGTCGACGGTTTTCGATGGCGGCGAGGTCGGCCTGGCCGCGCCCGGTCACCAGGGCGAGATCCTCCCCGGCGGCGGCACCGACGTACGAGGCGTTGCCGGGGTGGCGGAAGTCGGCGTGGCCGTCGACGAAGACGAGCCCGATCCGCCCGGCCACCCGGTCGGCGAGCCGCCGTACCGCGAGCGCGCTGCCGAGCAGTACCGAGCAGTCGCCGCCGAGAACGACCGGGAACTCGCCGCCGTCCAGCAGCGCCCCGATCCGGTCGGCGAGGCGCCGCGAGTACCAGGCGATCTGCTCGGCGTGCGCGACGCCATCGCCGGGTCGCCAGTCGCCGGGGTCGTACCGGGGCGGGGTCACGCAGCCGGCGTCGCGCGCGCCCAGCCGGGCGACGAGGCCGTGGTCGCGAAGCGCGCCGGGCGCCTTGGCGCAGCCGGGTACCGAGGTCGCGGTCGGTGGCCGCAACCCGAGATTGGTCGGCGCGTCGAGAACGGCGATCCGGCGCACAGGCGCTCCGTGTCGGCTAGAACAGCGCGTTCGCGAGCGCGCGGCGCGCCGTTGCGACCGCGGGATCGTCGGGAGCGGCCATCGTGAACAGCGAGATCAGGTGCCGTCGCACCCGTTCCCGGTCCTCACCGGAGGTGCGGCGGGCCAGTTCGACCAGGCGTGGGTAGGCCAGGTCGGCGCGGCCGGCCAGGACCTCCACGTCCGCGGCGAGCAGCTGCGCGTCGATGTCGGCCGGGTCGGCGTTCGCGGCGGCGACCGCCTGCTGCGGGTCGACCCCGGCGATCCGGCGCAGCAACGCGACCTGGGCCAGGCCGGCCTCCGCCGCCTGGTCCGCCGGGGATTCGGACAGGATCTTCCGGTACGCCTGCTCGGCCGCCTCCAGGTCACCGTTGACCAGTGCGTCGTCTGCCGCGTCCAGCCGCGGGTCCTCCGGCGCCACCACCTCGGCGCCACCGGCCTTCAGTACCGCGTCGAGCCACTGGCGGAGCTGGGCCTCCGGCACGACGCCGCTGAACGCATCGACCGGCTGGCCGCGGACCACCGCGTACACCATCGGGATGCCCTGGACCCGGAACATCTGGGCGATCTGCGGGTTGGCATCTACATCGATCTTGGCCAGTACCCAGGCGCCGCCGTCGGCAACGGCCAGCCTCTCCAGTACCGGAGACAGTTGCTTGCAGGGGCCACACCACTCGGCCCAGAAATCGATCACCACGGGCGTGGTGAGCGATCGTTCGAGCACCTCGGCCTGGAAGGTCGCCTCGGTGACGTCGACGACGGTGACGCCCCCGCCGGACATCGGGGGGCCGCCCGCTGAGGCCGACGGTGTGGGGCTGGACGTAGGGGCTGGTTCAGGTGCGGTGGACGTCCGCTGGCCGGCTGCCGGACCGGCGCGTAGCGCTCCGAGGTCCACCGCACCGCGGGTGAAGATCGAAGAAGTCGTCCGTGGGTCGCTCATGGTTGTCTAGTCTGGCACGTGACCGGGGCAAGTGTTCACCGCCACCGGGCCGCTGTGGCATCTGGCTCAGAATCGCGCCGGTTCCCGGTAGACACCCCACTCACCGCGAAGTGCGTCGCATATCTCACCCAGGGTGGCTTCGACCCGGGCGGCGTCGAGCATCACCGGGATCATGTTCGCGCCGGAGCGGGCCGCGTCGATCAGATCCGACAGGGCCGCCTTGACCGCGCCGTCGTCGCGACCGGCCCGGCGCTCGGCCAGTACCCGGCGTTGGTCGATCTCGACCTGGTGGGAGATCCGCAGGATCTCCAGCTCGCGCGCGAGGGTGGTGGTGTGGCAGTTGACCCCGACGATCTTCTTGTCGCCCTTCTCCAGCGCCCGCTGGTAGGTGAAGGCGCTGTCGGCGGTGGCGTCGGTGAACCACCCGTCCTCGATGCCGCGCAGGATCCCGGACGTCATTGTGGTGTCCGCGCTCATGGCCCGGATCCGGGCGAAGATCGCCTCGGCCTCGGCCTCGATGCGGTCGGTGAGCGCCTCGACGTACCAGGAGCCGCCGAGCGGATCCGCGACGTTGACGACGCCGGTCTCCTCCATCAACACCTGCTGGGTACGCAGCGCGATCTCGGCGGCCTCGTCGGTGGGCAGGGCGAGGGTCTCGTCGAGCGCGTTGGTGTGCAGCGAGTTGGTACCGCCGAGGATCGCGGCGAGCGCCTCGACGGCGGTCCGCACGACATTGTTGACCGGCTGCTGTGCGGTCAGCGACACGCCCGCGGTCTGGGTGTGGAACCGCAGCCACAACGCCTTCTCGTCGGTGGCGCCGTACTCGTCACACAGCCAGCGGGCCCAGATCCGGCGGGCGGCCCGGAACTTGGCGATCTCCTCGAAGAAGTCCACGTGCGCGTCGAAGAAGAAGCTCAGGCCGGGCGCGAACCGGTTGACGTCCAGCCCGCGCGACATTCCCAACTCCACGTACCCGAAGCCGTCGGCCAGCGTGAACGCCAGCTCCTGTGCGGCGGTCGAACCCGCCTCCCGGATGTGGTAGCCCGACACCGACAGCGGCTTGTAGCGCGGGATCTTCCCCGCGCAGTACTCCATCAGGTCCCCGATCAGACGCAGGTGCGGCTCGGGCGGAAACAGCCACTCCTTCTGCGCGATGTACTCCTTGAAGATGTCGGTCTGCAGGGTCCCGTCCAGCTTCGAGACGTCGGCGCCCTGACGCTCCGCGGCCACCAGGTACATGCAGAAGATCGGCACCGCCGGGCCGGAGATGGTCATGCTCGTGGTCACGTCGGCGAGCGGGATGCCGTCGAAGAGCACGTCCATGTCCGCGGCCGAGTCGATCGCGACCCCGCAGTGGCCGACCTCGCCGAGCGCCTGCGGGTCGTCGGAGTCGCGACCCATCAGGGTCGGCATGTCGAACGCCACCGACAGCCCGCCGCCGCCGGCGCCGAGGAGCATCTTGTACCGCTCGTTCGTCTGCCGCGCGTTGCCGAAGCCGGAGAACTGCCGGATCGTCCAGGCCCGCCCGCGGTAGCCGGTCGGGTACAGGCCCCGGGTGTACGGGTACTCCCCCGGCCAGCCGATCCGCTCGAACCCGGGCACGTCGACACCGGGCGGCGGCCCGTACACCGGATCGACTCCGACGCCCGACAGCGTGGTGAAATCCGCGTCCCGCTTGTACGCGGCGTCGTAGCGGCGCTGCCAGCGCTCGCGACCGGCCTCGATGTCCCGGGCGTCCATCCGCTTCCTGTCCCCTCGTCGGTGCCGGCACGTCCGCGCGCCGATTCGGCGCACGACCGTGCCGGGTGCTGCGTCCGAGTCTAGGGCGTTCGCCTAAACGATCGCTAAGGTATCGGGCCCGGCGACGTCGGTCCAGCCAGGCGCCCGCAGCCCGGCACCGCCGATACGACCCGTCAGGCCGGCTCGTCGTCGTCGGGGACGTGGATGTCGTCGACGACGATGTCCACCCCGGTCACCTCCAGACCGAGCAGGTCCTCCACCGCGCCGATCACGTTTGCCCGCACCTTGTCGGCCACCGCGTACACGACGTACCCGTACTCGATCACCAGCGTCACCCGGACGGCGGCGGTCGTACCCTCCAGCCGTACCGATACCCCCTGGTCACCCTCGTTCTGACCGAACCCCAGGCGCTCCTTGACACTGGAGAACACCCGGGCCACGTCGCCACCGAGGTCGTACACGCCCGGCACCTCGCGGGACGCGATACCGGCGATCTTTTCGACGACCTCGTCGGCGATGATGGTGTGTCCCCGATCAAGGGGTCGCGGGGCGATGTCGCGCAGCCCGTCCGCCTCGTGTGCGGGGGCGAGACCCGGGGAGGCGGCCCGGTCGTACAGGTGGCGTTCGCTATCGCCTGCCTCCATGTCCCCGGCCGCCGGGGCGCCGGCCGGCGAGTCCAGCACCGCCGGCCGGCCTCCAGGCGACAGCGCCGCCGGATTGAGGCCGGGAGACAGCGCCGCCGGGTTGTTGCCGGGTGACAGCGCCGGCGGGTTGCCGGCGGGCGAGAGCACCGGCGGGTTGCCGGCGGATGACGGCGCGGCCGGTACCTCGGACCCGGCGGGCGGCACCTGGCCGCGCGGTGGCGGCTCCCGGTCGATCGCCGGGTACGGTCCGGCGTACTCGGGCCGGGACCGGTCCGGTCCGGCGAAGGGCTGCGAGTCGTCGCCGTTGCCGTGGTGCGGGGCGCCGAAGCCGGTTTCGGTCTCGGCGCGACCGTCGGTCGGGTCTGCGGCACGGTCGGTCATGTGTGAACTCCCCTTGTCGATTCGACGCTGGCCCCGGGCGAGCGTACCGGCGCATCGACAATGGTGACAGTGGACATTCAGCCGCCGACCACGTCGGTGCCCGGCGCCGTCGCGGCACGCCGGCACGGTGCGCTGGCGCCCAGCACGGTGCGCTGACGCCCAGCGCGGTGAACGCGACATTCTCGCGGTTTGGCGATGCCACCTGTCCGCGATCTTGGTGGCAAAGTGCCGCCGGGACCGCCGTTCGCCACCAAGATCGCAGAAACGTCTGTCCGGCGGCCCCTGTCGGATCCGAATCAGGTATCGCGGACGGTGAGGCCGGCGATGAGCTGGGCGGCGGCGGCGTACGGGTCGAGCGTGCCGGCGGCCACCCGCGCGGCCAGCGACGGCAGCGCGGCTCCGTCGCGCGGCGAGCCGAATCGGGCCCGGAGCGTACCGACGGCGATCGCCTCGACCTCGGCCGCGGCCCTCCGCTCCCGCCGGCGGATCAGCTCGTCGTGCTTGTCCAGCCACTCCCGGTGCTTCTCGATGGCGGTCAGGATGTCGACGATGCCCTCGCCGCGGTGCGCGATCGACCGTACGACCGGCGGCCGCCACTGCCCCGGACCTCGCGCCCCGAGGCCGATCATGCCCTGGATGTCGCGGCAGGTGGCGTCCGCGCCGTCACGGTCGACCTTGTTGACCACGAACACGTCGGCGATTTCCAGGATGCCGGCCTTGACCGCCTGGATCGCGTCACCCATACCCGGCGCCAACAGAACCACCGTGGTGTCGGCGAGGCTGGCCACGGCCACCTCGGCCTGCCCGACGCCGACGGTCTCCACCAGGACGACGTCGCAGCCGGCGCCCTCGAGGACCCGTACCGCCTGCGGGGTCGCCGCCGCCAGGCCGCCGAGGTTGCCCCGGGTCGACATCGACCGGATGTACACGCCCGGGTCGGTGGCGTGGTCCTGCATGCGTACCCGGTCGCCGAGGATCGCCCCGCCGGTGAACGGGCTGGACGGGTCGACCGCGAGGACGCCGACCCGCCGCCGGCCCGCCCGCAGCAGCCCGACCAGCTCGTTCGTGGTGGTGGACTTGCCGACGCCGGGCGACCCGGTCAGCCCGATGACCTGGGCCGAACCGGTGTACCCGGCGAGCGCGGCGGCCACCTCGGGCAGCGCCGGATCGTTGTTCTCCACCAGGCTGACCAGGCGCGCGACGGCCCGGTGGTCACCGTCGCGGGCGGCCGCCACGAGCGTGGGTACATCGCGGCTGCGCCGGATCTGCGAGCCGGGCGGACCCGGCGCCCGCGGACCGGGCGTCACCTCGCGGGTACCCGCAGGACCAGCGCGTCGCCCTGACCGCCGCCGCCGCACAGCCCGGCCGCGCCGAGACCGCCGCCCCGGCGACGAAGCTCGCCGGCCAGGGTCAGCACCAGCCGGGCGCCGGACATGCCGATCGGGTGGCCGAGCGCGATCGCGCCACCGTTGACGTTGACCCGTTCCGGGTCGATGCCGAGCTGGCGGGTGGAGTGGATACCGACCGCGGCGAACGCCTCGTTGATCTCCACCAGCTCCAGGTCGTCGACGGTCTGGCCGGCCTTGCCGAGCGCGTGCCGGATGGCGTTCGCCGGCTGGGCGAGCAGCGAGTTGTCGGGGCCGGCGACGCTGCCGTGGGCGACGATCTCGGCCTGCCAGTCGAGACCGAGCTCGGTCGCCTTCGCCCGGCTCATCACCACGACGGCGCAGGCGCCGTCGGAGATCGGCGACGAGGTCGCGGCCGTGATCGTACCGTCGGGGGCGAACGCGGGCCGCAGGGTGGCCAGCGACTCGGCCGTGGTCTCGGGTCGGATCTGCTCGTCCTGGGTCACCAGCACGGGCTCGCCACGCCGTCGCGGGATCTCGACCGGCGCGATCTCCTCGGCGAACACACCGTTCTTCTGGGCGGTGGCAGCCCGCTGGTGGCTGGTCGCGCCGAACGCGTCCTGATCGGCCCGGGAGATGCCAAGCTTGGCGGTATGGCGTTCGGTCGACTCTCCCATGCTGACCCGGTCGTACGCATCGGTCAGCCCGTCGAGCGCGAGGTGATCTGCGAGCACCACGTCACCGTACTTGTAGCCGCGACGCTGCTCGCGAAGCAGATGCGGCGCACCGGTCATCGACTCCATCCCGCCGGCGACCACGACGTCCACCTCGCCGGCGCGGATGAGCTGGTCGGCGAGCGCGATGGCGGTCATGCCGGACAGACAGACCTTGTTGACCGACAGCGCGGGGGTGGTCATCGGAATGCCGGCCGCCACCGCCGCCTGCCGCGCCGGCAGCTGACCGGCGCCCGCCTGGAGAACCTGACCCATGATCACGTACTGGACCTGGTCGGGCGACACGCCCGCGCGCTCCAGGGCCGCCCGGATCGCCACCCCACCCAGTGTCGTGGCCGGCACGTCCGCCAGGGCGCCGAGCAGCCGGCCCATCGGGGTACGTGCGCCGTTGACTATCACCGAATTCATGGCCTGATCCTCCGCGAGGTATCTCACAGCGACGACTTAACGTCCGTTAGGTCAGAATAACGCCATGACCGAGAACTCTCCCGAGCCGGTGGTGGATTCGATCGGACTGCTACGCATCGACCACGTCGGCGTCGCGGTCGCCGACCTCGACGACGCCATCGCGTTCTACCGGCGGGTCTTCGGAATGGTCTGCGTGCATCAGGAAACCAACGTCGAACAAGGCGTCCGGGAGGCGATGCTCGCGGTCGGTCCGGACCCGTCCGGCGGCCACATACAACTACTCGCTCCGTTGTCTTCGGACTCGACGATCGCGACGTTTCTCGACCGGCGTGGCCCCGGCGTGCAGCAGGTCGCGTACACGGTGGGAAACATCGACACGGCGTGTGCGGTGCTGCGGTCGCGCGGGGTGCGGTTGCTTTACGAAAGCCCCCGGCGCGGTACCGCCGGATCGCGGGTCAACTTTGTGCACCCCAGCCACGCCGGCGGCGTACTGGTGGAATTGGTCGAACCAGCACGTTGACAGCGATTGGTGAACACAATCGCGCAGCGGCGCGACGGACGAACGGTGGCGTATGAAGAACGTCCTTGACGTGATCATGACGGCGGAGAATTCGACGGATCCCGCCCGCGAACTCGCCGCCATCGCCGGCATCGACATCCCGGCCAGCTACCTCGGCACGGTGGTCCGCGCCGACGAGGTCGCCATGTTCGAGGGGGTACCCGCGCGGGACCGCGATCCGCGCCTGTCGCTGCATGTCGACGAGGTGCCCACGCCCGAACTCGGCCCCGGCGAGGCACTGGTCGCGGTGATGGCCAGCGCGATCAACTACAACACGGTCTGGACCTCCATCTTCGAACCGGTACCGACGTTCGCCTTTCTCCGCCGGTACGGCGCGCTGTCGGCGCTCACCAGGCGGCACGATCTGCCGTACCACGTGGTCGGCTCGGACACGGCCGGTGTCGTGCTACGGGTAGGACCCGGCGTGACCCGCTGGCGGCCCGGCGACGAGGTGGTGGCGCACTGCCTGAGTGTCGAACTCGAGGAGGCGGCCGGCCACGACGACACGATGCTCGATCCCCAGCAGCGGATCTGGGGCTTCGAGACGAACTTCGGTGGGCTGGCCGAGTTGGCGCTGGTCAAGGCCAATCAGCTGATGCCCCGGCCGCGGCACCTGACCTGGGAGGAGGCCGCCTGCCCGGGGCTGGTCAACTCGACCGCGTACCGGCAACTGGTGTCCCACCACGGCGCCGCCATGAAGCAGGGCGACACGGTACTGATCTGGGGCGCGTCGGGCGGCCTGGGCAGCTATGCGACCCAGCTGGCGCTGGGCGGCGGCGCGCGGCCGGTGTGCGTGGTGTCCAGCCCGCACAAGGCGGAGCTGTGCCGGCGAATGGGCGCGGAAATGATCATCGACCGGGCCGCCGGGGACTTCCGGTTCTGGCGCGATGAGCACACACAGGATCAGCGCGAATGGCGCCGGTTCGGCGAGCGGGTCCGCGAGCTGACCGGTGGGGACGACCCGGACATCGTCCTCGAGCACCCGGGCCGCGAGACGTTCGGCGCGTCCGTGTACGTCGCCAAGCGCGGCGGCACGATCGTGACCTGCGCGTCCACCTCCGGCTACCTGCACCAGTACGACAACCGGTACCTGTGGATGAACCTCAAGCGGATCATCGGCAGCCACTTCGCCAACTATCGCGAGGCGTGGGAGGCGAACCGGCTGATCGCACGCGGCAGGATCCATCCGACGCTATCCAAGACGTATTCGATGGACCAGGTCGGGCAGGCGACATACGAGGTACATAGCAATACTCACCAGGGCAAAGTCGGCATCCGTTGCCTCGCTCCGATAGAGGGCCTCGGCGTGCGCGACGCCGAACTGCGGGCCGGCCTGGAAACCGAGATCAACCGATTCCGCGGCGAGTGATCCGCCGCCGATCTACGGACTACGCCGAATTGGCTGTTCAGGCCGTTATTCCGACGCCATGATCATGCTCTGCGGAGATAATCGCCGATACCGGTACCGAGATGGCACGTATGGTCTTGCGAAAGCCCCGGGTAGGTCTGCCAGTATGTGCGAATGCCCCAGCAGCAGCAGCAGCAGAACCTCGCGTTCTTCGACAACGCGAACAATGGACAGGAGTTCAGCGTTGTCCTCCGTGGCTACGACCGCCAGCAGGTCGACAACGAGGTCCAACGTCTGAACAACGCTCATCTTCAGTCCGAGCAGGCCCGCAGTGAGGCCGAGCAGCGGATGAACGAGGCGCAGCGCCGGCTACGCCAGGCCGAGCAGCGACTCAATTCGATCGAGCAGAAGCTCACCGATACCACCAAGCAACTCGAGGAAAACAGCCGCCCGACGCTGTCGGGGCTGGGTACCCGGGTCGAGCAGATCCTGCGCCTGGCCGAAGAGCAGGCCAATGATCATCGCGGTGAGGCGAAGCGGGAAAGCGAAGGTATCAACTCGGCCGCCCGCCTGGAGGCCCGCGAAATCACCGACAAGGCCCGGGCCGAGGCCGCCGCGATGAAGGCGAGTGCCGAGCGCGAGGCGAGCAACCTTCGGACCACGGCCGAGCGCGAAGCGGCCGAGGTCCGGGTGCAGGCCCGCCGCGAGGCCGACACGCTCCGCGCCGACGCCCAGCGCGAGACGAAGCAGCTGCGTACCGCGACCGCGCACGAGGTGGCCGAGCTCAAGGCGACCGTCGAGCGCGAGGTCGCCACCCTGCGGGCCACCGCCGAGCGGGAGATCACCCAGCTGCGGGCCAAGGCGGCCCGCGACGCCGAGGAGAAGCGCGCCGAGGCGACAAAGCTGCTCACCGACGCCCGTGACAAGCGCGACAAGGACCTGCAGGCGCTCCAGCTGGAGCTCGCCGAGCGGCGCGAGAAGTCCGAGCGCGACGAGTCGCAGCGGCACGCCGCGGCCGTGGCCCAGACCCAGAAACTGGTCAGCGAGGCGGAGCAGCGGGCCACCGCGGCCGAGGAGCGGGCCAAGGAGATCGAGCAGCGCGCCGAGGCGCGCCGGGTCGATTCCGAGCGGACCGCGGTGGAAACGCTCGAGAAGGCCAAGTCCCTCGCGGACAAGACCGTCAACGAGGCTCGCGCCGAGGCGCACCGCCAGCTGACCGAGGCACGTACCGAGGCGGAGCTGACAACGCAGGCCGCCCGGCGCGAGGTCGAGGACCTCACCCGCCAAAAGGACGGCGTCACCGCCCAGCTGGGACAGATGCTGTCCGGACTGGCGGGTATCGTTCCGGCCATGACGCCGCCGTCAAGCGGACCCGAGCGCAGGGCAGAGAAGTCCGACGACGGTGCAACGAAGGTCAATCTCTAATCGGCTGCGAGCTGCCTGCTGTTGACTGCTGCCCAGCACATACCGGGGAAACGCAGTGTCCCGTCACGCGTAGTGTATGTCGAGCGTGACGGGACTTTGCGTGTGAGGATGGAGCCATGTCGCACGGCGGTGAACTAATCCCACTAGGTGAAGGCGCGGCGAGCGAGCCCGGCTTCGAAATCGCCCTGCGCGGATACGAGAAGCGACAGGTCAACCGATACGTCGCTCAGGTCGAGGCGGAGATCGGGGCCCTGGTCGCCGAACGCGACGAGGCCTACGCCCAGATTCACGCATTGACCGGCCACGTGCACGACCTGCAGAACCGCATGGCCGAGCTACGCCGCCAGACCGCGACCGACACCACCGTGTCGTTCCGTCACCTCGGGCCACGGGTGGAGCAGATTCTGGCGCTGGCCGAGGAGCAGGCGGAGGCGATCCGGGCCAGCGCGGTCCACCACGTCGACCGGGAGCGGTCCGCGGCGCACCGGATTCACGAGGAGGCCCGGGAGCGGGCCAACCTCGCGGTTCGCGACTTCGAACTGGCTCTCGACAGCCGACGCAAGGAGGAGGAGCGGGCGGCCACCGCGCGACGCGACGCGCTCGCGGTGGAAATCGCCGAAGCCGAGGCGTACGCGCGGCGGCTGCGCGCCGACGCCGAACGGGCCCTGGCGACAGCCGAGGACCAGAGCCGACGCGCCCACGACAGCACGACCGCGCAGATCGAGCAGGCGCGGACCCAGATCGAACGCGAACAGGCGGCCCAGCGGGCGACGATCCAGCAGGAGTACCAGCTGATGCGCGCGGAGGCGGACAGGCACGCCTCGCAGCTGCGCACGCAGGCCGAGGCGCACGTGGCCGACATCTTCGCGCAGGCCGAGCGGGACGCCCAGCGGCTGCGGGCCGACGCCCAACAGGAGGCGGACGCGATCCGGGCCAGCGCCACGTCCGATGCCGCGCTGCTGCGCGCCGAGGCCGAGCGGTTCGCCGCGCAGGTGAGCGAACGGGCCGACGAGGCCGAACGGCGGGTCGCCGCTGCCGAGCAGCACCACGCCGATGTGCGCCGCCGGCTGTCCGAGGCCGAACAGAGCCTCAGCGAGGTGCGTGGCCAGCTCGCCAGGGTTGGCGAACACCACGATCAGGCGCGGGCCCGGCTGGCCGAGACCGAGCGCGCCGCCGAGCGGATACGCGCCGAGCCGAAGCCGGCGCAGCCCGCCGCCGCGCAGACACACCCCGAACCGAAGCCGGCGAAGGCCGTCCCCGACAACGCCGAGCGCCGGACCGCCCCCGCGGAACGACGCGGGGCCAACTCCAAGGGCCGGCACGCCGGTTCGGAAACTCCACCGGCGCAGGCCGACGATTCGCCATCCCAAAACGGTGTGACCGGACCGGGCGCGGCGGCGGAGCCCGCCGGTGTGACGAAACCCAGCAGCGCGGCGGAGCCTGAAGTCAACACCCGCCAGACGGATACGGCGGTGGCGAAACCCGACACCGGGAACGGGGCGGGAAAGACGGCCACGAACGGGTCGCCGGTCGGCGCGGTACGCGAAGGGCTCCACCGCGATCCGCCCCGGATCCCCGTCGACGCCGACTGATTCGTCTCCCAGGCGCTCGGCACGCCGGAGCGCTCGGCCGGTACCGCGCCGAACCACTCCCGGCCAGGCACGCCCCGACGCTCAGCCGTACCGCACCGGACCACGCAGCGCTGGCACGCGTCGCCGCTCAGCCGTACCGCGGTGCGCTTCGCGACCGTTGGACGTCGGGTGCCCGCCGGTCCCGGGCGCGCCAGCACCCGGTGTGCCAGTGGCGCCGGTCGACCAGCCCGCCGGCACCGTCGGCCGGCCACACCACGACGTGCGCGACGCCGGCCATGACCTCATGATCACAGCCGGGACAGCGGTACGGCTTCGTGGCGGCCCCGGCCGGGATATCGCGCACCGCCCACACGCCGTCCACCCACGCCTGCGTGGCCTCGACGCCCCGCCGGACGCGATCTTCGTTCAGGTCCGGCGCGGCGTCGCGGGCACGGTGATGTCGGCGCGGGCTCACCGGTCCAGCGTACGGGCGGAAAACCCGAACTTCGGAGGCGACTTCGTCACCGCCCGCCGGCTCGGCCGTGGCCGCGGCAGGATCCGACGCTGGCCCCGGGGGTGGACGCGGCTGCGCCGCGAATGGCCGTGCCGGTCAGCCCGAATGATCGCGGAAGCCGCGGCCGGCCTTACGGCCGAGGTACCCGGCGGTCACCAGATGCTCGAGCAACGGCGCCGGGGCGAAGCCGGGCTCGCGCAGCTCCAGGTACAGCTGGCGCTGTATGGCCAGCGCCACGTCCAGCCCGACGACGTCCAGCAGTTCGAACGGGCCCATCGGGTACCCGCAGCCCAGTTTCATCGCGTTGTCGATGTCGTCGGCGTTCGAGTAGTTCGCCTCCAGCATCTTGACCGCGTCGTTGAGGTACGGAAACAGCAGCGCGTTGACCACGAACCCGGCGCGGTCGGCGCAGACCACCGGGTGCTTGCGCAGGCCGGCGCAGACCGAGCGGGCGGTCGCCACCGTCTCGTCGGAGGTACGGATGGTGCGGACCACCTCGACCAGGCCCATCACCGGTGCCGGGTTGAAGAAGTGCAGGCCGACCACGTTGGCCGGACGCTCGGTGGCGACCGCGCACTCCACCACGGGCAGGCTGGAGGTGGTGGTGGCAAGGACGACGCCCGGTTTGCACACCTCGTCGAGGCTGGCGAAGAGCGCCTTCTTCGCCGCGAGCTCCTCCACGATGGCCTCGACCACGAGGTCGACGGCGCCGAGGTCGGCCAGCGACGTCGACCAGGTGATCCGGGCGAGGGTGGCGTCGCGGTCGGACTCGGTCAGCTTGCCGCGTACCACCCCCTTGGTCAGTGAGCCGGCGAGCTGCTCGCGCAGGCTCACCGACCGCTCGTGAGCCCTGGTTACCGCGACGACCTCGTACCCTGCCTTGGCGAACACCTCGACGATGCCGGCGGCCATGGTGCCCGAGCCGACCACCCCCACGGTGGTGATCGAGCGTGCGGTGTCGGCCGGCTGGTGAATCCACGGCGCGGTCGGTGTCCGCTCGTCCGAGACGACGATCGGGGACCCGGGCCGCTCGTACGTGTAGAAGCCCCGGCCGGACTTGCGACCGAGCAGTCCGGCGGTGACCATCTGCTTGATCAGCGGTACCGGGGCGTGCCGCCGGTCGCGGCCGCCGCGCCGGTACATGGTGTCCAGGATCTCGTAGGCGGTATCCAGGCCGATCAGGTCCATCAGCGCCAGCGGGCCCATCGGGAGCCCGCACCCCAGCCGCATCGCCTCGTCGATGTCCTCGCGGGTGGCGTACCGCGACTCGTACATCCCGACCGCGTGGTTGAGGTAGCCGAACAGCAGCGCGTTGGCAATGAAGCCGGCCCGGTCGGTGACGGTCACGTCGACCTTGCCCAATCGGGCGCAGAGTGCCTCGATGTCGGCGACCACCTCGTCGTCGGTGACCACCGTCCGGATCACCTCCACCAGCTTCATGACCGGCGCGGGATTGAAGAAGTGGGTACCGACGACGCGGTTGGACCGGCCGGTCGCCACCGAAATCTCGGTGACCGACAGCGACGACGTGTTGGTGGCGAGAATCGTCGTCGGCTGGCACACCCGGTCCAGCTCGGCCAGCACGCGCTGCTTGAGTTCGAGCTGTTCGGGTACCGCCTCGACCACCAGGTCGGCGTCGCGGAGTTCGGCCACTCCCACCGCGAACCGGACCCGCCGCAGGAGGGCGTCGCGGTCGGCGACGGTGAGCTTGCCCCGGGCCACCGCGCGGTCGGTGGAGCCGGTGAGATGGGCCCGGCCACGGTCCAGCGCGGCGTCGTCGACCTCGACCGCGACGACGTCCAGGCCGCTGCGGGCGAAGACCTCCACGATCCCGGCCCCCATCGTGCCCAGGCCGACGACCCCTACCGATGTGAACTCGCGCGTCACGTTCAGACCTCCCACGGCTAGCCGAAGCACCCGCCCGTAGCACCGGGTCCGGAACGCCGGCCGACCGAACCACCGGAACGCCGGCCGACCCGAACCGAACGCCAGTTAAGGTAGCGACCGCGAGTCTTCCACGTTACGCGCTGTGACGCGCGGCCCCGGTGGACGTGACGTCAGCGGCCATCCCGAGTGATTGACGACCATGATCGTTAGCCATAGGGTGCGTGATCGTCGGCTAAATCCGGAAGGCTGGTCGCAATGAACGTCGTCCTCTGGATCCTCCAGGCAATTCTCGCTCTGGCGGTTTTCGCCGCGGGCACTCCAAAGCTGATCACTCCCAGGTCGAAGCTGCGCGAGAAGATGAGCTGGGTGGACGGCTACTCCGATACGGGTGTCAAGTTGATCGGCGCGGCCGAGGTGCTCGGCGGGCTGGGCCTGATCCTGCCCGCCGCCACCGGGATCGCCCCCGTCCTCACCCCGCTCGCGGCGGCAGGCATCGCGATCGTGATGATCGGCGCGATGATCACCCATGTCCGCGCCGACGAGAAGCCCCAGCTGGTGCCGAGCGCCGTCCTCTTCGTGGTCGCCGTGATCATCGCGTGGGGCCGGTTCGGGCCGTACCACTTCTGACGTACCGACGCGGGCTGCGCGACGGCGCCACCTCTAGGGTGCCCACCATGAGTTCAGACACGCACCGATCCGTCGTGATCACCGGTGTGTCGGGTGGCCTCGGGGCCGCCCTCTTCGCCCGGCTGGCCGCGCGGGGGGACCGAATCCTCGCGATCGGCCGCCGTTTCACCGCCGGCCAGCGCGCGCTGGCCGGCGACGAGCCGACCCGCGTCCGGCTGCACACCGCCGACCTCGCCGACATCGCCGACCTCGCCGACCCCTCGGTTGCGCGCACCCTTCGCGGCGACCTCGACGCCGTGCTCGCCGCCGCCACCGAAATCGTACTGATCAACAATGCCGCGACGATCGCGCCGATCGGGGCGATCACCGGCCTGGCACCGGCGGCGGTCGCCGCCGCGGTGACCGTCAACCTGACCGCACCGATGGTGCTGACCACGGCGTTCCTGGCGGCC
>JAVHWE010000364.1:0-3883 GCA_032160285.1 Micromonosporaceae bacterium
CCATAGCAAACAAACAACAAAACAACCAACAAAAACATTGGCACTGGCATACAAACACCCTGTTGAGTTCTCAAAAAACAACCACACACCAACCACAACCCCACAACAGGGCCACAACCGGGGCAACCTACCTAACCTACTCAGTCCGGTTTGTGGCGTCAAGTACCAATTTCTTGGTCTTTCGTTCACATCCGGGCCGAACAGCGCGCACGCTAAGATCAACCCAGCGGTCGCTTAACGATTTGCAGGCCGTCCATCCGGTCGCTTCGCGACCCGTACTGTCCGGTTCCCTGCCGATCGACTACGTTACCCGGTTCTCACGCCCGGTCCAAATCGGCCACGCTCGGCCGGTTAAACCGTACTTCTCCGGGCATCCAGTCAGGTCCGGCGCACCGCACCACCCGCCTGGTCAGCCCGCCGGACCTCCGGATCTGGTCTCCGGCGCTCCCGCGGGCAGACAGCAAGTTACGCGGCGGCCTTAGCGATCGTCAAATCGCCCCGGTGTTGTCATGCGTCACACGACGAACCGCGCGTCACCAGACGGGCCGCGCGTCACCCGACGGACCGCGCGTCACCAGACGGCCGCGCGGCACACCCGGGGACGTCACCGGCGGTGGGAAACCCTGGCCTACCGGACCAGTTCCACGCCGGCGACGGTCCGCTTTCCACGCCGTAGCACAAGCCAGCGGCCGTGCAGCAGCGCCGTCGCCGATACCACGGCCTCCGGGTCCGTGATCCGCTCATTGTTGAGGTACGCCCCGCCCTCGGCGATCGTGCGCCGGGCGTCGCCACGGCTGGTCGCCAGGCCGGCCTCGTGGAAGAGCTCGGCGATCGGCGGCAACGCACCCGTGAACTCCACCAGGCCGGCCTCGGCCAGCGCGGCGCGCAGCGTGGTCGGCGGCAGGGCCGCGAGCTCGCCCCGCCCGAACAGGGCCAGGCTCGCCGCCACCACCTGCCGGGTCTCCTCCGCGCCGTGGACCAGGCGGGTGACCTCCTCGGCCAGCCGGCGCTGGCCGGCCCGGGCCGCCGGTCGGTCGGCGGTCTCCTTCTCCAGCGCCAGGATCTCCTCGCGGTCGAGGAAGGTGAACATCCGCAGGAACGTGCCGACCGACGCGTCGTCGAGGTTGATCAGGTACTGGTAGAACGCGTACGGGCTGGTCATGATGGGGTCGAGCCACACGCTGCCGCCACCGGTGGACTTGCCGATCTTCTGTCCGCTGGAGTCGGTGACCAGCGGCGTTGCCAGCAGGTGGACGGAGTCACCGGTGACCCGGTGGATCAGGTCGGTACCGGCGGTGAGGTTGCCCCACTGGTCGCTGCCGCCGGTCTGCAGACGGCACCCGTACCGGCGAAAGAGCTCCAGGAAGTCCATCCCCTGCAGGATCTGGTAGCTGAACTCGGTGTAGCTGATGCCGGCGTCGGAGTTGAGCCGGGCGCTGACCGCGTCTTTGGCGATCATCTTGTTGACCCGGAAGTGCTTGCCGATGTCCCGTAGGAAGTCCAGCGTGGACAGGTCCGCCGTCCAGTCCAGGTTGTTGACGATGCGGGCGGCGTCGGGCCCGTCGAAGTCGAGGAACGGCGTGATCTGGGCCCGCAGCCGGTCGACCCACCCGGCCACCGTGTCGCGGGAGTTGAGGGTCCGCTCGGCCGACGGCCGCGGATCACCGATCAGGCCGGTGGCACCCCCGACCAGCGCCAGCGGCCGGTTACCGGCGAGCTGAAGGCGCCGCACGGTGAGGACCTGGGTCAGGTGGCCGAAGTGCAGGCTCGGCGCGGTCGGATCGAATCCGCAGTAGTAGGTGATCGGCCCGCGCGCCAACTCGGCGCGCAGCGCGTCGAGGTCGGTGGAGAGCGCGACCAGGCCGCGCCATTGCAGGTCATCGAGGATGTCGGTCACGCCGGTGATTGTCCCCCATGGCCCGGGCGCGACCGCACCCGGTTTCAGCCCGCGGTCGGCGGGAATACCGACCGGTCATCGAGCCGGCAACGCCGCCCGGGTCATCCGGCGCGGCGTCGACCGGAGTGGCGACGGTACGGGCTGACGGTCGGATCGCCGTCGAGCCAGAAGCGCCACGGTACGTCGTGGGCGGCGGCAACCCCGACCCGTGGGCCGGATGCGACGGAGGTCGGCGGCACCGGATGGGCTGGCGGGGTGAGCAGCAGCGGGCCGGTTCCGTCGATCATGGATGTCCCGTTGGCGTGGCGGTCGATGCCGAGCGCCACCACCAGGCGGGCCGGGCCGCGCGCCAGGTCGTGGTCGCGGACGGCGCGGGCACCGGCCTGGTCGCCGACCGTGGAGCCCGGCGCACCGGTGCCGCCGGGTCGCGCCGCCGCCCCGCCCGAACGGCGCGACCGGGCGGTCTCCACGCCGGCCACGACCTCGCCCGCCCGTACCAGGACAGCCGCGGCCTCACCCGGCTGGCCGCACACGATGTTGAGACACCAGTGCATGCCGAACACGAAGTACGTGTACGCGAAGCCGGCCGGACCGAACATCACGGCGTTGCGGGGCGTGCGCCCGCGGTGGGCATGGGAGGCCGGGTCCACGCCGGTACCGGCGTAGGCCTCCACCTCGGTGAGGCGTACCGTGACCGCGCCCGCGCTCAAATTCCAGCCGAGCAGCGTACGGGCGGTCGCGGCCACCTCCGAGGCGGGCGCGCACAGCCACGGGTACACCGGCGACACGGTCAGCGGGGGACGACCCGCTCGGCGGCCCAGTCCCGCCAGCCGTCGAGGCGGTCGCAGACGGCGGCGAGCTGGTCGGCCACCGGCCCCGGACCGGTCGAGCCGAACGTGGTCCGGGCCGCCAGCGCACCCCGTACCGACAGGACCTCGCGCACCTCGGGGGTGAGCTCGGGGCTGCACGCCGCGAGGTCGGCGTCGGACACCTCGTCCAGCGCGCATTCGCGGGCCGCGCAGATCATCACCAGCTTGCCGGTGATCTCGTGCGCGTCACGGAACGCCACCCCCCGGCGGACCAGCCAGTCGGCCACCTCGGTGGCCAGCGTGTAGCCGAGCGGTGCCGCCGCGACGAGCCGGTCCACCCGTACCGTCATGGTGGAGATCATGCCGGCCAGCGCGGGCAGCACCAGGTCGAGCGTGTCCACCGCGTCGAACACGGGCTCCTTGTCCTCCTGGAGATCCCGGTCGTAGGCCAGCGGCAGGCCCTTCAGCATCGCGAGCACCCCGGCGACGTGGCCGATCAGCCGGCCCGACTTGCCCCGCGCCAGCTCGGCGATGTCCGGGTTCTTCTTCTGCGGCATGATCGACGATCCGGTGGCGAACGAGTCGTCCAGCTCAACCCAGCCGAACGACGGCGTGGTCCATAGCACGACCTCCTCACCCAGCCGGGACAGGTGCACCCCGGCCAGCGCTGCGACGAACAGGAACTCGGCCACGAAGTCGCGGTCGGACACGGCGTCGATCGAGTTCGCCGTCGGCCCGTCGAAGCCCAGCTCCCGGGCGACGAGCGCCGGGTCCAGCGGCAGCGACGAACCGGCCAGCGCGCCGGCCCCGAGCGGCGAGTACGCGGCCCGCCGGTCCCAGTCGCGCAGCCGGTCCAGGTCGCGCAGCAAGGCCTGGACGTGCGCGAGCAGGTGGTGGCCGAACGTCACGGGCTGGGCCGGCTGCAGGTGCGTGAAGCCCGGCGCGGGGGTATCGACGTGCCGCTCGGCCTGGTCGACCAGCGCGTCGGCCAGCTCGACCAGCCGCGCGGCCAACCCGCGGACCCGGTCGCGCAGGTACAGCCGCAGATCTGTGGCCACCTGGTCGTTGCGGGACCGGCCGGCGCGCAGCTTGCCGCCGAGGGCACCGAGCCGTTCGAGCAGGCCCCGTTCGAGCGCGGTGTGGACGTCCTCATCCTCGACGGTGGGCCGGAAACTGC
>JAVHWE010000397.1:0-2817 GCA_032160285.1 Micromonosporaceae bacterium
GGGTCGGGCTGTCGAAGTACGGCGTCAACGCCGAGTTGACCGCCACCCCGCGCACCGGCTGGCAGCGGAACACGTTCCCGGCCACCGGCGCGGCGAACGAGCTGTTCAACACCGGCAAGGCCAACCAGAACGTGTTCGACTCCGAGGTACACGTCGTCGGTGACCGTACGGTCGAGGGCCGGGTCATGGCCGGCGGCTTCTGCGCCGGCCACGACCAGCACACCGTGTACTTAACGGCCACGTTCGACCGGCCGTTCGCGGCGTTCGGTACGTGGCGCGACTCGACCCGCACGCCCGGCAGCCGCGACGCGGCCGGCGCGGGTGGCAACGGTGCCTGGGTGACGTTCGACGCGACCGCCGACGCCGACGTGGTGGTAAAGGTCGGCCTGTCCTACACCGGCGTGGACGGCGCGCGGCAGAACCTGGCCGCCGAGACCGCCGACTCGTTCGACTTCGACGCCACCCGCGCGAAGCTGCACGACACCTGGGTCCGGCAGCTCAACGCGATCCGGATCACCGGCGGCACGCCGGAGCGGCAGACCGCCTTCTACACCTCGCTGTACCACGCCCAGCTGCACCCCAACCTGGCCGGTGACATCGACGGGCGGTACGCCGGCTTCGACAAGGCGGTGCATACCGCGGCCGACTACACGCCGTACCAGAATCTGTCGCTATGGGACACCTACCGGCCGCAGAACCAGCTGCTGGAGCTGCTGGAGCCGAAGGTGGCACGCGACGTGGCGTTGTCGGTGGTGGCCATCGGGCGCGACGGCGGGTGGCTGCCGCGGTGGGCGCTGGCCAACAGCGAAACGAACATCATGACCGGTGACCCGGTGACCCCGTTCCTGGTGGAGGCGTGGTCGAAGGGCCTGCTGGCCGGGCACGAGCGGGAGGCGTACGCGTTGATGCGCAGCAACGCCACCAGTGTCCCGCCCGCCGATTCCCCCCACAACGGGCGCGCCGGTGTCGACTTCTACAGCGCCCGCGGCTACATCCCGTCCGGGCTGCGGCTGGGCACCGACTGCGCGAACAAGGGCGGCGACAACGACTGCGCGCGCCCGGCGTCGGCGACGCTCGAATACGCCGCCGCGGACTCGGCGCTCGCGTTGATGGCCCGCGGGCTGGGGCAGTGGACCGACGCGCGGATGTTCGCCGCCCGCGGCCAGTGGTACCACAACCTGTGGGACGCCTCGATCGGCCAGTTCCGGCCCCGCACCGTGGAGGGCACCTGGCTCACGCCGTACAACCCGGTCGACGCCGGTTTCCAGTTCCACGAGGGCGGCGCGAACCAGTACCAGTGGCTTGTCCCGCAGGACCCGGCCGGGCTGGTCGATCTGATGGGCGGCCGGCGCGCCACCGAGCAGCGGTTGGACCGGTTCTTCGTCTACGACAAGCTGCTCACCGACCCGGCCGGTACCGCGCGCACGGACTGGATCACCCAGCCGTTCGACTACTACGGCAAGCCGACGTACAACCCGAACAACGAGCCGGACCTGCTCTCGCCCTACATGTACCTGTGGGCCGGCGCACCGGCGAAGACCGCGACGGTACTGCGGGCGGCGATGACCCTGTTCACCACCGGCCCGGACGGCATGACCGGCAACGACGACCTGGGCACGATGTCGGCCTGGTACGTGTTCTCCTCGCTGGGCCTGTACCCGACCATGAGCGGCGCGAACTTCCTCGCGCTGACAAGCCCGCAGTTCGCCTCGGCGGTCGTGCGGGTCGGCCGGCAGGGGCGCGCCCAGGGCGGCACGCTGACCATCACGGCACCCGGCGCGAGCGACACCAACCGGTACGTGCGGAAGGTCTCGCTCAACCGTCGCGACGTACGCCGGACCTGGCTGGACTGGGACGCGATCGGGCACGGCGGCACGCTCGCCTACACCCTCGGCACCACACCGTCGTCCTGGGGCACCGACCGGGGCGCCGAGCCGCCGTCGGTCAACCGCGCCGCCGGTGACCAGCGCCGGCACGTCGACGCGTCGCTGCGACCCGGCTCGGCGGTGCTGCCCACGAGCGACACCGCGCAGACGATGAACCTCAGCCTCGACGTCCTCGGGCAGGCTCCCACCCGGCTGGCGGCGAACGTGGCGACGACGGTGCCGGCGGGCTGGACGGTGACGGCCACGCCGGCACCGCCGGTGCGGATCACCTCCGGCGGGCTGCCGACGCAGCGGACGGTGTCGCTGGTGGTCACCGTCCCCGGGGGCACCGCCACCGGCACGTACCCGGTGACGGTGACGGTCACCTCGCCCGGAATCGCGGCCGTGACCCGTACCGCGACCATCGAGGTGCGCACCGCCGCGGCCTGCGCGACGATGACCGCCGGGGCGTGCGCGGTCGACCTCGCCCGCGACGCCAACCACGACGGTACGGCGACGGTGGCGCAATCCGCGGAGGGCAACTTCGACGGGGGCGGTTGGAGCTACGACGCCGACCTGCTGCCGGCCGCCGGCCCGGTCACCTGGGCCGGCGTCACCTACGCCGCACCGGATCCGACCGGCACCGCGGCCAACTTCGTCGAGGCCCGCGGCCAGGGGATCCTGCTGCCACCCGGCCACTACGGCGCGCTGCGCCTGGTCAGCGCGTCGCACAACGGGCCGGTCACGGCCGCGCTGACGGTGCAGTACGCCGACGGTACCAGCGCCGAAGTGCCGGTGATCGCCGGCGACTGGGCCGGGTCGACGCCGACCGGCACGATCGTGACGCTGGATATGCCACACCGGATCAGGGCGGGCATGGGGGTGGACGGGCCGCCGGTACGGCTCTTCGGCCAGTCGGTGACCCTCGACGCCGCCCGGACCATCCGTTCGG
>JAVHWE010000407.1:0-5516 GCA_032160285.1 Micromonosporaceae bacterium
ACCCGCCGGTAGTCCCGGGCGTCGTGCAGCGTCGCACCCATCTCACGGGCGAGGGCCGTGGCGTCCGGTCGCCGGGCGTCCGAGGTCGACGTACCGGCGGCGGACACCACGAACGTGCCGCCGCCCCGTCCGCGCTGCGAGCGCAGGTACCCGGCCTCCCGCAACGCGCCGATCGCCGCTCGCAGCGTCACCCGGCTGACCCGCAGCCGAGCCGCCAACTCCCGCTCCGGCGGCAGCTACACCCGGGTCCGGTCGGTCGGTTCGGCCGTTGCCTCGATCGTGCTGCGGGGACCGGTGAACCAGTTCCTCGCGCTGAGGATCCACCACAGCCAGGCACCCAGGCCCACCACGCCGACCGCGACGATCGTGTAGTTGAACGTCTGGACCGTGATCGGGCTGGCCGGCGGGAGTACGAACAGCACGCAGATGACGCCCACCCAGCCGATAGCGGTCCAGCCGACCAGCGCACTCCACCGGCCGAGGTTCCACGGACCGGGCCGGAAGTCGGGGTTGCGCAGGCGCAGGAAAACCGGTGCCACATAGGCGATGTACAGTCCGATCACCGCGATCGACGTGACCGCGAGGTACGCGGTCGTGTTCCACAGCGACGGCAGGACCAGGATCGTCGAGCAGACCACGCACAACCAGATCGAGTTGGTCGGGGTGCCGGTCCGCGGATTGACCTTTCGCCAGATCCGCGAGCCGGGCAGCGCGCCGTCGCGGCTGAAGGCGTACGACATCCGGGAGTTGGCCGTCACCGACGCCATGCCGCAGAAGAACTGCGCCACCACACAGATGAAGAGCAGGAACTCGCCGAGGTGCCGGCCGGCCGCGTCGATGAAGATCTGGGCCGGCGGCAGGCCGAGGGCGCTGGTCCGCTCGGCCTCGTAGTCCTGGATCCCCCAGGTGATCGCGAACAGCAGGAAGAATCCGGCGATCACCGATACCACGACCGACGCCACGATGCCGCGCGGCGCGCTGCGGGCCGCGTCGTGGGTCTCCTCGGCCACGTGGGCGCTGGCGTCGTAGCCGGTGTACGTGTACTGCGCCATCAGCAGACCGACCAGTACCGCGTACACCGCCGCGCCGCCGAAGCCGAACCCGGTCGCGTTGCGGACCTCGAAGAACACCTCCGAGAGCGGCTTGTGGTTGTCGGGCACGACGGCGAGGACCCCCACGATGACCGCCACCCCGGCCAGGTGCCACCAGGCGCTCACATCCGACAGCAACCGGACCAGGCTGACGCCGAAGGTGTTGAGTAGCCCGTGCGCCGCGATGATCACACCGAACACGATGAAGGTGCTCCACTTGGTCACGGTCAGGCCCGTGGTCAGGCTCAGGAACGCGGTGGTCGTGATAGCCGCGCCGAAGTCGATTGCGGCGGTGACCGCGATCTCGCCGAGGAAGTTGAACCACCCCACGAACCAGGCCCACGCCGGCTTGTTGCGCTTGGCCAGCGCGGCGGCCCACCAGTACAGGGCGCCGGCAGTCGGGTACGCCGAGCAGACCTCGGCCATGGCCAGCGCGACCAGCGTGACCATGCCGCCGACGAAGAGCCAGCCGAGCACGATCGCCAGCGGGCCACCGGCGGTCATCGCGATCCCGTACGAGGTGATCGCACCGGCCAGGATCGAGATGATCGAGAACGAGACGGCGAAGTTGGAGAAGCCGGACAACCGGCGGTGGAGTTCCTGTTGGTACCCGAGCCGGGCGAGCAGGGATTCGTCGGCGTTCTCGCCGGCGGTCGAGGGTACGGCCTGGTCGGGGGTGGTTGCGCTCATCGTTGTCTCCTCGTGGGAGGTGGAAGACAGTGGCGCACGTCACTGTGGCCCGATGATTCTCCCGCGAAAATCGCCTGTCAATGGATCTTCCAGCGGAAACTGGACCCGGAACAGACCTTTCACCGGTCGAACGGCCCACCGGCGAAACGGTGCCTCAGAAGAGAACGGTGGCGAAGGTGGCGACCCGGCGGAACCCGCAGCGGGTGTACACCCCGCGGGCCGCGTGGTTGAAGTCGTTGACGTAGAGCGAGACGGTCGGCGCCACCCGGCGGAGCGCGTCGCGGACCACCGCGGCCATGCCGGCGGTGGCCAGGCCCCGGCCGCGCCATTCGGGATCCGTCCAGACGCCCTGTACCTGCGCGGTATGCCTGGTGATCACGGCGAGTTCGGCCTTGAAGATCACCCTGCCGTCGACGAACCGGGCATACGCCCGGCCACCGCGGACCAGGTCACCGACCCGGTCGCGGTACGCCGCGTCGCCGCCGTCGGAGTCCGGCGGGACGCCCACCTCCTCGGTGTACATCGCGACCGCCGCCGGATAGAGCAGGTCCACCTCGTCGGGGCGGACCAGCCGGACCGCCGGATCGGCGTACCGGCCGGGAATCGTGTCCACGGCCAGCAGCGGCTGGCACGGCCGGATGTCACGGGCCGGCCCCCACATCGGGCGCAGCCGTTCCCACAACTCCAGGACCGCCGACGCCTCGCCCACGATCGACGAGCAGATCCGCGGCTCGGCGCAGACCAGGTCCGCGAACGCGGCGACGGCGGTCGGGCTGGCCCGCACCGGGATCAGGTTGGCGCCCAGCCAGCACAGAGACTCCACCTGCCGCCGGCTGCCGTACCCGAAGATCCGGGCGTCGTGGCGGCGCCAGGACAGCCCGGCCACATCGATCCGCTCGGCCACCTGCGCGCCCGCGTACGGCTCGGCGTCGAGGAGGCGTTGCACCGCGGCGCGATCGGCGTCGGCGAGGAGCCGGACCGGGAGCGTGAGCATGCCTCAAGCGTGCCAGAAATGGCCGGCGTACAGCAGGGCTGACCCACATTCCGGCAACCTGACGGCCGGAGGGTCAGTGCACCGTGACCGTCGGGGTACCGGTCAGCCCGCGCAGCTCTTCGGGCAGGTCGGCGCCCATCTCCTCGGCGAGCCGCAGGGCCTCCTCGATCAGGGTCTCGACGATCCTCGACTCGGGTACCGTCTTGACGACCTGGCCCCGGACGAAGATCTGCCCCTTGCCGTTGCCGGACGCCACCCCGAGGTCCGCCTCGCGCGCCTCGCCCGGACCGTTGACAACGCACCCCATGACCGCGACCCGCAGCGGTACCGGCAGCCCGGCCAGGCCGGCGGTGACCTCCTCGGCGAGGGTGTACACGTCGACCTGGGCCCGCCCGCAGGATGGGCAGGACACGATCTCCAACCCCCGGGCGCGCAGGCCGAGCGACTCCAGGATGGCGGTACCGACCTTGACCTCCTCGACCGGCGGGGCGGACAGCGATACCCGGATGGTGTCGCCGATCCCCTCGGCCAGCAGGGCGCCGAACGCCACGGACGACTTGATCGTCCCCTGGAAGGCCGGGCCTGCCTCGGTGACGCCGAGGTGCAGCGGGTAGTCGCACTCCTCGGCGAGCTGCCGGTACGCCCTGATCATGACGACCGGGTCGTTGTGCTTGACCGAGATCTTGATGTCGCGGAAGTCGTGCTCCTCGAACAGCGAGCACTCCCACAGGGCGCTCTCGACCAGCGCCTCGGCGGTCGCCCTGCCGTACTTGTCGAGTAGCCGCTTGTCGAGCGACCCGGCGTTGACGCCGATCCGGATCGGTACCCCGGCGGCGGCCGCCGCGCGGGCGATCTCGGCCACCTTGTCGTCGAACTGCCGGATGTTGCCGGGGTTGACCCGGACCGCGGCGCAGCCGGCGTCGATCGCGGCGAAGACGTACTTCGGCTGGAAGTGGATGTCGGCGATGACCGGAATCTGCGACTTCTTCGCGATCGCCGGGAGCGCCTCGACGTCGTCCTGACTCGGCACCGCGACCCGCACGATCTGGCAGCCGGCGGCGGTCAGCGCCGCGATCTGCTGCAGGGTCGCGTCCACGTCGGCGGTGAGGGTCGTGGTCATCGACTGGACGCTGACCGGTGCGCCGCCACCGACCGCCACCGGGCCGACCATGATCTGGCGGCTGTGGCGACGGGGCGCGAGCGGCGATGCGGGGGCGGCGGGCATGCCGAGGCTGATCGCGGTCACGTGGCTCTCACTTGGGAAGGGTGATCGGGTTGACGACGTCGGCGGTCACGGTGAGCAGGACGAACACGCCCAGTATCCCGATCACGCCGAGCGTGATCGGGGTGAGTTTCAGGTAGTCGACCCGGCCGGGATCGGGGCGGCCACGGCGGGCGGCGATCCAGGACCGGACCCGTTCGAACCACGCGATCGCGATGTGGCCGCCGTCCATGGGCAGCAACGGCAGCAGATTGAAGATGCCGAAGAACAGGTTCAGCACCGCGAACAGGGTCAGTACCCGCATCCAGTCGCCGACCGATACCAGCTCCCCGCCGATCCGGCTGGCGCCGACGACGCTGACCGGCGTGTTCGGGTCGCGCTGGCCGCCGGTGATCGCGGTCACCAGGGCTGGGATCTTTGCCGGGATGTCCTTGAGCGATCGGAAGGTCTGCACCACGATGTTGCCGATGCCCCGGGCGGTGAGTTCGGCACCGCGGACCGGCCCGTACGTGATGGTGGGTATCTGTGCGGAGACGCCGAGGATGCCGGCCCGCTCCAGATCGGCGCTGGTCACCTGATCGATCGTGGTGTTCGGGTCGACCGTGTCCTTGACCCGCTCGACCGCCGGGACGTGGACCTGCGCGGTGCGGCTCTGCCCGTCGCGGGTGTACGTGATCGTGACGTCGGTGTTGCCGAGGGCGCGGATGGCGGTTCGCATGGTGGCGTAGTCGGCGATCGGCTGGCCGTTCAGCGCCGTGATCACGTCGCCGGGTCGCAGGCCGGCCTGGGACGCCGGGCTCACCGGGTCCTTGCCGGGCACGCACGCCGCCGGTTGCTTGGTGGTCGGATCGACCTTGAAATCGTTGACGCAGCTGGTGATGCTGCCGACGGTGGCCGGCGCGGTGTCCACCTTGGCGTCGTCCGGCACGCCGACCAGCACGAAGAGGACCCAGAGGCTGACGAAGGCCAGGATGAAGTGGGTGATCGAGCCGGCCGACATCACGACGGTCCGCTTCCACACCGGGAACCGCCACATCGCCCGCTGCTCGTCGCCGGCAGCGACATCATCATCCTGCGGGGTCATCCCGACAATCTTGACGAAACCACCGAGCGGCAGGGCCTTCACGCCGTACTCGGTCTCACCGCGACGAAACGACCACAGCGTCGGGCCGAAGCCCACGAAGTACCGGGTGACCTTCATGCCGAACGCCTTGGCCGTGCCCATGTGACCGGCCTCGTGCAGGCACACCGAGATCAAGATGCCGAGGGCGAAGACAACGATCCCGAATCCCAACGCCATCAGGCTCCTTTCGAGTCACCCAGGTCACACGGCGTCACCAGATCGCGCCGCTCACCTGGCCGCGATGACTTCGCGGGCACGCGTCCGCGCCCAGGATTCCGCGGCGAGCACACCTTCGACCGTACCTGGTTCTCCAAAATCCGGAGAATCCGCCAGGGTTCGCTCAACCGTCTCTACGATCGACAGGAACGGCAGCCGCCCCGACAGAAAGGCCGCCAC
>JAVHWE010000451.1:0-2547 GCA_032160285.1 Micromonosporaceae bacterium
GGCCAGCGACGGTCCGGCGTCGGCTCCGGTGAGCTCGACCAGGACATGCGGCACCGTGGCCGGGTCGACGGGGTCGACCGGTCCGGTCACCGCCCGGAGCGCGGCCTCGAAGGCGGTCTCCGCCCGGGCCCGCAGGCGCAGCAGCGACGGCTCCCATTCCCATCGGTCGTCGACCCCGTCCCAGCCCCGGTAGTGCAGCTCGTAGGCGGTGAAAAGGGTCAGCTGCAGATCCTCGTCGGTGAGTGCCGCGGTCGGCCCGGCGCAGCCGCCGACTGGCAGGTCGTCGCCGAGCCCGGTGGGCAGCTCCCCGGGGCCCCCGGTGAGCGCGGCGACAAGCGCGTCGGAGACCGGACCGCGCGGCGCCGGCAGCTTCATCGGTGGCCTCCGTTCTACGTGATCGGGACCGTGGTGCCCCGGCACGGCCGGTTGAAACGGCCGGATGGATCCGTCCGGCCGTGTTCGCACGACCGGGGGGCCGGATGCCGGTCCGGGCGGCTCACCGGCGGTTATCCAGCGCGGCCGCCGGGTACGGGTCGCGCATGCGGGAACTTGGGTGGCTCGGTGTCGTCCGACACGGGGAAAGTACCGGCAACGTCACGGCCCTGGCGGCGGAGACGGCGGGCGTCGAGGTGATCGCCATCGCCGAGCGTGACGCCGATGTACCCCTGTCCGACACCGGCCGGGAGCAGGCGGCTGCGCTCGGCCGGTGGCTCGCCGCGCTGTCCGAGCAGCGACGCCCGCAGGTCGCGGTCGTGTCACCGTATCTGCGCACGCGGCAGACCGCTGAGCTGGCCGTGGCCGGGTCGGGTATCGCCGCGGTGCGCGACGAGCGGCTGCGCGACCGTGAACTCGGCGTCCTGGACCTGCTCACCGGCCACGGCGTGCGGGTCCGGCTGCCCGCCGAGGCGCAGCGGCGGCAGCGGCTCGGCAAGTTCTACTACCGCCCGCCGGGCGGCGAATCCTGGGCCGATGTCGCCCTGCGGCTGCGCAGCCTGCTGCGCGACCTGCGCGACGACCACCCCGGAGGGCGGGTGTTGCTGGTGGCGCACGAGGCCATCGTGCTGCTCGTGCGGTATCTCGTCGAGGGGCTCGACGAGGCGCAACTCATGACGGTCGCCCGTACCACCGTGATCGCCAACTGCTCGATCAGTAGCTGGCGGCTGGCGACGGACGGATCGCTGCGCCCGGAGCTGTTCAACGTCGTCGACCATCTGTACCGCGAGGGCGCCCGTGCCACCCGGGAGGGGGACATCAATGCCGAACCAGTCTGAACAGGTCATCACCCCGCATCTGCTCCGGGAGTGGGCGCTGCCCGATCCGACCGGCGGCAAGGAGCAGCGGGGCACCGTCCTGGTGATCGGCGGGTCCCGGTTCACGCCGGGCGCGGTGCTGCTGGCCGGCGTGGCGGCGTTGCGTGCCGGTGCCGGTCGGCTGCAGCTCGCGGTCACCGCCACCACCGCTCCCGCGCTCAGCATCGCGGTGCCGGAGGCGGCGGTCATCGGCCTGCCGGAGACCGACAGTGGTTCGGTCGCCGGGCAGGTGCCCGAGCAGCTTCTGGAGCTGGTTGCGGATGCCGACGTCGTCGCCGTCGGACCGGGCCTGGACAACATCGCGGAGACAACCGACCTGCTGCGCCGGGTGCTGGACGCCGCCGGCCCGGGCGCCTCGATGGTGCTTGACGCGTACGCCCTCGGCGCGCTCAGCGGGCAGCCGGACCTGCTCGGCGGTCGGCCGCAGCGGATCGTGCTCACCCCGAACCGCACCGAAGCCGCGCACCTGCTCGACCGGGAACTGGGCGATGACCTCGCCGCCGAGGCGACGGCCCTGGCCGGGCGCTACGGTGGCGTTGTCAGCCTGGATGGACACATCGCGGCGCCCGACGGCCGGTCCTGGCGCGACGAGGGCGGCCATGTCGGTCTCGGCACGTCGGGCAGCGGCGATGTCAATGCCGGGATCGTCGCCGGCCTGCTCGGCCGCGGTGCCACCCCGGAGCAGGCGGCCTGCTGGGCCACGTACGTCCACGCGGTCGCCGGCCAACGGCTCGTACCCCGCTTCGGGCGTACCGGCTTCCTGGCCCGTGATCTCGTCGAAGAGGTGGCTGCCGCGATCGCGATGGTGCAGTAGCGCTCCCGCGGCCGGTTGGCGCACGTTGACGCTCGGCTCCGCGTCCGTCCACATCGCACCGGGCGCCGATGTAACACGGCGACGTCGCGTCGATGGCCGCGATCGGGAAGAGGTTTGTGAGACGTCTTCGCCCAGGCAGAAGGCATCTTGACGTAACGCTGCGGACTTCGGCATATCACGTGGTGGTAGAAGGATGACGATATGAAAGCACATCGATACGATCAGTGCTTGTGGGTGGTGGATGATCACCGAACGGCGAGGCGACGGCGCCGGCTCCGCGGGCGGGCCAGCGTCGTCACGAGGAGAAGTGCGGATGAACGGCTCCTTCACCACGAAGCGGCATCAACGTCTACGCAACGAAGTTCGGGCCTTCGCCGAGACTTCCGTACGCCCTCGCATACCGAAGATGGAGGCGTCGAGGGC
>JAVHWE010000475.1:0-7830 GCA_032160285.1 Micromonosporaceae bacterium
ACCCCGGCGGACGCCGGATTCGACACCGCGTCGATCTCGCTGCTCGCCACCGCGCTCGGCGGCGCGGGCAGTATCGCCGGCGCGGCGACCGGTACCGCCCTGATCATCGTCACCCGCGACGTCGTCGCCGGACCGTTCGCCGGCCACGCCCCACTGCTGCTGGGCTGCCTCTACATCGGCTGCGTGTACCTGCTGCCCGGCGGCCTCGCCGGGCTCGCCGGGGCACTGGCGCGTCGACTGCCCGGCCGGCTCCGAACCCACCCCGCGCCCGCCGGTGATCCACCGCCGGACGAACCCGCCGCACGCGCGGCGGCGCGGGTGACCGACCGTCGCGCCCACGGCGCTGCGCCCGACCCGCCGACGTTGCTGCGCGCCTGCGGGCTGACCCGCACGTACGCCAGCCTCACCGCGCTCGATCACCTCGATCTGGAGCTGACCACCGGCGCCAGGCACGCCGTCCTCGGCCCGAACGGCGCCGGCAAGACCACCCTGCTGCATCTGCTCGCCGGCACCACCCAGGCCACCAGCGGGACCATCACCTTCGCCGGTCACGACATCAGCCGCCAGCCGGCGCACCGGCGCGCCCGCCTAGGGTTGGTCCGCACCTTCCAACACCCCGCCGCGTGGCCCCGCCACAGCACGCTCGACAACGTCATCCTGGGCGCGTGGCCACACCGCCACACCGCACGTCAACATCTGCCCGCCGACGCCCGGCACATCCTCGACGAGGTCGGACTCACCACCCAGGCCGCAGTTCCGGCCGGAACGCTCTCGCACGGACAGCGCCGCCTGCTCGAAATCGCCATCGCGCTCGCCGCCAGGCCCCGCCTGCTTCTGCTCGACGAACCCGCCGCGGGGCTCACCCCCGCCGACACCGACCGACTCATCACCGTGCTGCGCGCCCTGTCCTGCGGCGTCACGCTGCTGCTGGTCGAACACGACCTGGAGGTCGTCGCCGCCGTCGCCGACACGGTCACCGTCCTGCACGCCGGCCGGCACCTGCACACCGGCACCGTCGAGCAGACCGGCCGATCACCCGCCGTACAGGCCGTCTACCCCACCATCACGCCCACCGTGGGCCAGCCATGACGCTGCGCCTGGACCATCTCGACGTCGGCTACCACGGCGGCACCACCCTGCACCAGATCACCCTCACCGTTCCCACCGCGACCGTGTACGCCGTCACCGGACCGAACGGTGCCGGCAAGACCACCCTCGTCCACGCCATCGCCGGACTCGCCACACCCGACGCCGGCACGATCGTCCACAACGGATCCGACATCACCCGGCACAGCCCCACCCGGCGGGCCCGCGCCGGCATCGCCATCGTCCCACAGGGACGCCGGATATTTGCCCACCTCACCGTCGCCGAGCATCTCGCCATCGCCCACCGTGGACCGGGACCGTGGATCCCCCATCGGGTCCTGGAGCTGCTCCCCCAGCTTCGCGGCCGGCTACACCACCGCGGCGGCGACCTGTCCGGCGGCGAACAACAGATGCTCGCTATCGCCCGCGCCCTGCTCACCCAACCCCGGCTGCTCCTGCTCGACGAGCCCACCGAAGGCTTAGCCCCGGCCCTGGCCAACACCATCCGCGCGCTCATTCCGCGACTCGCACATCATGACGGCATCACCGTTCTGCTCACCGACCCCGCCCCGGCCAGCGCCGCCCGCACCGCGGACCACCTCGCCACCATCACCACCGGTCGCATCACCGCACGCTGAGGTCGGACGCTGAGGGACGCCGGGTGGTGCGCAGGTGGGTCGCGCGCGACGACGCCCACGACGCCAGGGCTATCTGGCACGGCGCGGCGCCGCGCGGATCGGTGTGCCAGCACCGGTTCCCATTCACGACCTACAACCAAGACCCTCGCCGCCAGCGGTCGCGCGGCCTCCACCGGCTTGTGGAGGCCGCGCGTGCCGCCCGGGGGCGAGGTGGCAGGGATGCCTTGGATGCCAGGCGAGGCGGTTCTACTCGACGACCTTGTCGGGATCCCCGGACGCGTGCACGATTGTGATGTACTTCGATGCGCTTGCCGGCGGCCGAATGCAGTGATAGACCTGCGGCACCGGTGGCGTAACCCCGAGGGTGCCGCTTGTGCCGTCGGGCCCGAGGAACTTGTCGTCGACGTAGAGGGCGTTCATCGCCGGCAGCTCGTCTTCGATGATGACCCTCTTGAGGAAGCCCGCGGGGTCGCGTCGGAGCTGCTCCTTCTCGGAGTCGTCGAGATCGAGATCGAACACCTCGAACTCCATGACCTGAACTTCGTCGCGTCGCTTGAATCTCTTTCGTGGGCTGTCCGGCATTCGTACCCCCTCTGCCAGCGAGTACGCCGATGCGTACTCGGACGGAAACTGAAGGTAACGGTTGATCATCGGCGCCGGCTATAGGCCTGTCGTGCACCCCACGCCGACGAACGGCCCCGGACGGGAGCCGCCCGGCGTCGCGCCACCCCGGCGACGATGCCCGGGCGGATCCCGACCATCACCTGCCGGACGAAACTGCTCGCCCGAATCCGGGTCACCGGCGCACGCCCGCCCGCCCCGGCCGACATCCGCCGCTACCAGGCGATCCTCATCCGCCACACCGACCGGCGGCCCTCCGGCATCGACGTGGACCGCCAACAGCCCCCGCCCTTGCAGGACGCGGCGCGCCGGCTACGTCGGTTCGGCTTCGGCGCCGGGCGGTTGGGGCGTAGGGCGGGTCGGCACCCGCCAGGTCACGGTGGTCCCGCGCGGTGTCGCCGCGTCGACCAGGAACTTGCCGCCGAGTTCCTCGGCCCGGTGTCGCATATTGACCAGCCCACCGCCGCGAACGCTGTCGCCGATTCCGATACCGTCGTCGGTCACCGTCAAGCGAAGCCAGCCGTCGGCCACGAACACCGCGACCGTTACCGCGCCGGCCCGCGCGTGCCGGGCCACATTGGACAAAGCTTCCCGCAGGACGGCGAGCAGCGGCGGCCGGATCTCATCGGGCACCGCGCTGTCCACCGGCCCGTCGACCGTAAGGTGCGCACGGAAGCCGAGCGAACCGCCGGCCTGCTCGACCAGTGAACGGATCTCGCCGCGCAGCGACCCGGCGGGGGCCCGCAGTTCGAAGATCGCACCGCGGATGTCGCGGATCGTGGTGTCCAGGTCGTCGACGACCGCGTCGATGCGCGCCCGGACATCCGGCCGCAGCGCATGGAGTGCGGCGCCCTGCAGTTGCATGCCGGCGGCGAACAGGCGCTGGATGACCACGTCGTGCAGATCACGCGCGATCCGCTCGCGGTCGCCGAGTACCGCCAGCATCTCCCGCTCGTCCTGGGCCCGGACCCGCTCCAACGCCAGCGCCGCCTGCCCCGCGAACGTCTCGACCAACGCGACGTCCGGGTCTTCGGCGAAGACCATGCTGCCGCGCGGGTAGGCCACCACGAGCGCGCCGAGAGTCTCACCGTTGGCCGCGAGCGGCACCAGCAGTGCCGTACCGGTCTCCAGCGGAACCGGCCAGTTGGCCGCCTTGCCAAGATCTTCCACGACGGTGAAGTGCCGGTCCGCGAGCACGCCCTGGAAGTCGCTGTGCGCGACCTCCACGGTCGCGCCGCGCAGCCGGGGTGACACCTGCCCGGTGACGACCTCGACGGTCAGCTCATCGGCACCCCGGTCGTAGATCATCACAAGCGTCAGCCCGGCCTCGGCGACCTCCCGCGCACGGTCGGCAACCAGCTGCAACGCGGTTGTCCGATCGATCTCACCGAGCAGAACCCCGGTGATCTCCGCCGCCGCCTCGAGCCAACGCTGTCGGCGACGCATCAGCGCGTACAGGCGCGCGTTCTCGATCGCGGCGCCGGCGGCGACCGACAACGCCGTCATCAGTTCCTCGTCGTCGTCGGTGAACTCGCCGCCACCCCGCTTGTCGGCCAGGTACAGGTTGCCGAACACCTGGTCGCGGATGCGCACCGGCACGCCCAGGAAGCTGTGCATCATCGGGTGGTGGGGCGGGAAGCCGTACGCCCGCGGGTGGGCGCCGATCTCCGGCAACCGGATCGGGCGCGGCTCCTCGATGAGCAGACCGAGGACACCGTGCCCACTGGGAAGATCGCCGATGAGCCGGTGATTGTCGGGGCTCATGCCGTGCGTGATGAACTCGACCAGGGTCCGGTCGGGCCCGATCACGCCGAGCGCGCCGTACGCCGCATCGGTCAGCCGGCAGGCCGCCATCACGATCCGCTCCAGCGTACTGTGCAGATCAAGATCGGTACCGATGCCGAGCACCGCGTCCAACAGGGCCCGCAGCCGCTCCCGGCTGGCAGCCACTTCCCCGACCCGGTCCAGCAATTCGTGCAGTAGCTCGTCGAGCCGCACCCGCGACAACGGCGACAACGGCAGCGACGGTGCCCCCCAGATCGACTCGGCCGCATCGGACTGGTCCACCATCCGCCGATCCTATCCGTGAGGTGGGCACCTGACGGTCGGTACCGTAGGCCGCTCCGACGACCGGACAATCATCGCCGCGACGGCAGCACGATTGCGCGGTGACGCTCGTGCCGGCGCGTTCCACCTGACCGGCATTCGCGATGGCGGTACCGGTCGGGACGGGACCAAAGTCCCGTCGCGACCGGCGGTTGGCCTCTGCCGGCAATCCCCCGGTGCCGGCAGTCTCCTTGGTACGCCCCCGAACGGTCGGGCTGGTAAACACACCTGGAGTCACGTCATGAAGCGCAGAACCCTCGACCTCCTGTTCAGCGCTGGCGGAGTCGTACTCGCCGGTCTTCTGCTGGTCATCGGAGTCGTGCTCACCAGCAACTCGAACTTCTCCCACAACTACGTCAAGAGCCAGCTGAGCCAGCAGAACATCACGTTCAAGACGGCCGGCACCCTGACCGCCGAGGAGCAGAAGTCCGCGTGCCTGGTTGAGAACGCCGGCCAGAAGCTCACGACGGGCAAGCAGGCCGAGTGCTACGCGAACGAGTTCATCGGCCTGCATCTGAAGTCGATCGCCGGCGGCAAGACCTACGCCGACCTGGGCGCCCCGCAGACCGCGCTCACCGCGCAGGTGGCCGCCGCCCAGCAGAGCAACGACCCGGCCCTGGCCGACCTGCAAAAGCAACTCGCGACGGTCACCGCCCAACGCGACACGGTCTTCAAGGGCGAGACGCTGCGTGGCCTGCTGCTCACCTCCTTCGGCTTCAGCGAGTTCGGCACCAAGGCAGGCCAGGCCGCGATGGTCGCCTACCTCGCCGCCGCCCTGCTGGCCCTGCTCGGACTCGCCGGCCTTGTCCACGCCGTCGTGACGCCCAAGACCAAGGGCTTCGCGGTCCCCGAACGGGCACAGTCCACCGGCCGCCCGGTCATCGCCACCTGAGTCCGGCCGGCAGCGCTACGCGACACCCGGTCCGGGGCCTCCAGTGGGGCCCCGGGCCTGGCGCGGCCCCGGCGAGGATCGGGTGTCGACCGCGGCGCGTTCTTCACCGCAGGCCCTCGGCCGGATGCCGGTCGACGATGGCGTCGATGGCTGGCCGGCGTGGGCTCGTCGGAGCGCCGGACGCGTACCCGAGGCGCAGGAGCATCTGCGGTGGCACCGGGCGGCCCACAGCGCGCCGCAGTTGGTCGCGGACCTGGGGTACCTCGATCGGCTGGGAGAACAGGGACGCGGCCAGCCCGAGGTCGGTGGCGGTCAGCAGGACCCGTTGCAGCGCCTGCCCGGCCTGGAGCTGATCGGCCGGCCAGTCACCGCCGGCGCTCAGTACCGCCAGTAGCGGGTCGCGTTCGTAGTCGCGGTGGGCCGGGAGTTGCGTTTCCCCGAAGTCCCGTCGGCGCAGCAGCTCCTCCGGGCGCGACGCTGGTCCGCCGGTGGCGACCGGCACACCGTCGGTGGTCCGGTCGGTGCGATGCGTCCACCCCGCCAGCTCCGCCTGGTAGTCGGCCTCACGGGCGAGGACAGCGTGAGCGGAGTTGACCATCAACGCCGTCGCCTCGATCGCGACGGGCCCGATGAGCAGATCCAGCCAGCCGTACTCGGCCCGCGCGGCGGCGATGAGCTGCGCCCGGAGCCGCAGCGGTATCGGCGTCTCCATAAACGGTGCGCGGTTGCTGTGCCGGTGTGGGATCGCCCGGTGCAGGCTCACCTCGGCGGGTGTCGCCGGCCGCGCCGCGAGTGGGCTCAACCTCGCCAACAGGAACGGATCCTCGGCGTCGGGCATGAGCCGGACCGCGGCGGGCCTGCCCTGTACGGCCAGCGCCAACCGCAGATTGAACAGGGCCGCGCCGCAGCCGATCCGGGCCGCCCAGCCCGAGGCGTCGACCCTCGGTAGCCGCCGACGTGGGTCGACCAGCAGGTCTATCTCGTCGCCACCCAACCGGAATAGCCACGGTTGGCTGTTGAGCATCGACGGCGCGCGGGTGGCAGCCTCGACCGCGGTGACGAAATCGAGTTCATTGAGCCAGCTCATGGTGAGGTCACCTCGGACATCGGAACAGTCATCATCTGGGCGTTCAGCCAGCGAGCACGCCGGGCTGTCGGCAGATCGCCGTCGCGGCAGGACGGCTGCGTCGGTAGACCGGCCCGAATCCGTCCCCGTCGGCCCCGGTCAGCGAATCGGATCGCTTCGTTCACCGCCTCCTCGAGGTCAAACTGTTCCGTACCCGGCAGGTTCCGTGCAGGGTCATTGGACCCGTCATGTGGGGGCCGCTGCCCCGCTGCCGTGGTGGTTTCGACGTGTCTGTCCGCTGTGCCAATGTCCACCTGCCGAGCGCGCCCGCATAGGGTAGGAGGATGATCCGGGTGTATCTGCTCGACGACCACGAGGTGGTCCGCCGCGGCCTGCGCGACCTGCTCGAGCGGGAGGGTGACATCGAGGTCGTCGGCGAGTCCGGCTCGGCCGTCGACGCCGAACACCGCATTCCGGCCCTGCGACCGCACGTCGCCGTGCTCGACGCGCGGCTATCCGACGGCAGCGGCATCGACGTATGCCGCCAGGTCCGATCGGTCGACCCCACGATCCAGGCGCTCATCCTCACCTCGTACGAGGACGACGAGGCGCTCTTCGCGGCGATCATGGCGGGCGCCGCAGGCTATGTGCTCAAACAGATCCGCGGCACCGACCTCGTCGACGCGGTACGGCGGGTGGCGGCCGGCCAATCAATGCTGGACCCGGCGGTCACCGCCCGGGTGCTCGACCGGATCCGCCGCGGCCCGGACCGGCCCGACGAACTCAAGGACCTCACCGAGCAGGAGCGGCGGATCCTCGCGTTGATCGCCGAGGGGTTGACCAACCGGGAGATCGCCGAGCGGATGTTCCTCTCCGAAAAGACGATCAAGAACTACGTATCGAGCGTGCTGGCCAAGCTCGGGATGGAACGCCGCACCCAGGCCGCCGTCCTCGCCGCCAAACTGCTCGGCAACAACTGACCATCGCCGCGGGGTCCGGTTCGGCACGGTCACAGCACGGCCAGCACGGTCACCGCCTGAACCAACGCGGCCGCACCGCCGCGCGGGGCGCCGTCGACGCCGCCGCTACGGCCACCGCTCGGACCCCGGTACCGCCGCCGCGGCCGCCCGACGGGCACCGTCCGGCTGATCACGGAGGGGCGATCCGCCGCAACGGCTAGACCCGCGATCATGGGAGTCGGCTTGTACCGGTAGGACTACGTTTGGTGATGCGTCCGGGGCCGACTCTGGCGTTTTCCGTCCCCGGGTCCGGCTCATCACCGAGAGCAGGCGCACATGAAGGTCACCGTCGAGCGATCCATCAGCACGGCCGATATCGCCACTTTTTACGCGTTGTATGCTGCGGCGTTCGACCCGATCCGTACCAAGGCCACGGCCCGCCACACGTTGACGGCCGAGGAG
>JAVHWE010000574.1:0-12803 GCA_032160285.1 Micromonosporaceae bacterium
CCCCTCCTGCCTTGTCGTGATCACCAGTCGCCGGCAGCTCCCCAGCCTGGTCGCGATGGAAGGCGCGCACCCCATCACCCTGGACGTCTTCACCCGGGCGGAGGCCGAGGCGTTCCTGCGCCAGCGCCTCGGCGCGACGGTTGACGACGACGCGGTCGGCGCCCTGATTGAGCACTGCGCCCGGCTGCCGCTGGCATTGGCCATCGCGGCATCACGCGTTGCGGTGAACCCGACGCTGTCGCTGGCCGCCGTCGACGCGGAACTCACCGACGTCCGCGGCCGGCTGGATGTCCTCGACACCGGACACCCGACGACGAACCTGCGGACCGTGTTCTCCTGGTCCTACCGCGGGCTGACGGCCGGGGCACGCCGGTTGTTCCGGCTGCTCGGACTCGTCGCCGGCGCGGATATCGGTACGTCGGCCGTGGCCAGCCTGGCGGGGCTGCCGGTGCCGTCGGTACGACCGCTGCTGGCCGAGCTGGTCCGGGCGCATCTGGTCAACGAGCACACTCCGGGCCGGTTCGCCGTCCACGACCTGCTGCGCGCGTACGCGGCCGACCTCGCCCGGTCGACCGACGCGGCGGAAAACCGGTATTCGGCGATCCAGCGGGTGCTCGACTACTACCTGCACACCGCGTACGCCGCGGCGGTGGTCCTGGATGCGCACCGCGACACGGTCGCACCCGAACCGGCCCGGCCCGGCGTCACGCCACTGCGCCCGGCCGACCCCGACGAGGCGTGGGAGTGGTTCGCCAGCGAGTCCCCGGTGGCGCTGGCGGCGGTCCGGCAGGCCGCCGACCTGGGCTATGACCCGTACTGTTGGCAGTTAGCCTGGCATCTGGCCGTGTTCCTCGACCGGAAAGGGCATTGGCACGACTGGGCCGTGGCGCAGGAGCTCGCGCTCACCGCCGTCCGGCGGCTGGCCGACCGCCCCGGGCAGGCCCGCATACACCGTGGCCTCGCCGGCGCGTACCTGAGGCTTGACCGGGAGGAGGACGCGCATGCGCAGCTTGCCCACGCCTTGGCCCTGTTCCGGGAGCTCGGCGATATCAACGGCCAGGCGTGTACCCACCACAACCTCGCCTCGGTCTTCGAGCGACAGCACCGCTATGCGGAGTCGCTGCATCACGCGTGGCAGGCTCAGGACCTGTTCCATGCCACCGGGCAGCGGGGTAAGCACCTGCGCGCGCTCAACACCGTCGGGTGGTGTCACAGCAGGCTCGGCGAGTACCAGCGTGCGCTGACCTACTGCCGCCAGGCGTTGACCCTGCAGCGGCAGATCACCGACCGCCGTGGTGAGGCGGCCACCTGGGACAGTCTCGGATACATCCACCACCATCTGGGCAACCACCGCACCGCCATCAGCTGCTACGACCACGCCCTCGGCCTCTTGCGGGAGTTGGGCAGTCCGTACCACGAAGCCGACACGCTCGTCCACATAGGTGATACGTACACCGCGCTGGGCGACGCCGGCGCGGCGCGCGACGCCTGGCAGCGCTCGGCGGCCATTCTTGACCGCCTGGGCCACCATCCCGACGTCGATGAGATTCGAGCGAAGCTCGCGGCGGTCGATCGTACGCGCGTCCCCAGCGGCCTGACCTCGGAACCCGCCACGTCCTGATGGCGCAGGCCGACGACGAACGTCCGCTGCGGACCGAACTCGCGGTCGCTCCGGGCGCCGGCACCGCTATCGACGCGAATACATGATCGATATCGACCGCGTGGCCGGCATCGATAGCGTGGCCGCGTCTGCGTCACCCCAACCTGTGGAGGTATGTGGTGTTATCGAATATCGGGTCGCTCCGGGGCAGGATCGGGGCCCACGGTCGTGTCGCGGCGGGCCCCCGCAAAGTATGGACCGGTCCGCTGCGCATGCTGCTGTTCGTCTTGCTGAGCACGGTCGCCGTGGTCGGGCTGGTCCCGGCGGCCGCGAACGCAGCCGATCGCAACGCGATCGTCACCGTCGCCCAGAATCAGCTGAACGACCCGTCGCACAATCAAGAGCGCGGCGGGTACAACTGCAACTTCTTCACCAGCTACCTGGGTGCCGGCTCCAGTGGATGCGGCAACGGGTGGCGAACCGAGGAGTGGTGTGCGGACTTCGCGCGGTTCGTCTGGGGCCGCGCGGGCGTGGCCGACACGGGCCAGCTCAACGGCGCCGCGTACAGCTTCTATACGTACGGCGCGAACCACGGCACCTGGCATGGCGGCGACCTGGCGGGTATCGCGCCGGGCGATGTCATCGTGTACTCGATCGGCTACTTCGGTGGCGGTACGGCACGGCACGTGGCCATTTATGTCGGCAACAGCCTGGTCATCTCCGGCAACGCCGGCCCGAACACCGATTCGGTCTATCAGCAGCTCACGTCCTCGCTGAGCTACCTGGGCGTGTCCGGGTACACCCGACCGGTGTGACCCGGCCGGCGCGCCAACACAGCGGGCCAACACGCGGCCCAGCTGAGTCGTTGATGTTCTGACGGCGCGGCACCCGGTTGCCCCACCCGATGTTCGGGCCGCCCCGGTCTTGTGTGGACCCGCGACCGGGGCGGCCCTCCACGGCCGACATTCGCGACGACGGGAGGGGCACCTGATTGCGGAAAACCACCGATCCGGCAACGCCTCCGAGGGGTCAGCTCACCGTGATTTTCGTGGTGAGCTGACCGCTATGTGGAATCCGCAGGACGTGGATCCTGCGCTGGGCGTCCCGCAGGAACGTCCGTGAGGTGGTTGTGAACGACGCCGTCAGCTGTGATCCCCAGCTGATCGCCACCGTCGCCGAACCACGCCGGATCGTGACGCCGGTCGCCGAGGCGCTGGCATTCTGGCCGTAGTGCGCCGCCGCCCCGTTCGAGAATGTGATCGTGTCGCTGGGTAGCAGCATCAGCGGGATCTGCTCGCTCGCCGCCGTCGAGGACCTGACCGCGCGGGTCACTCCGTCCCCGGCCAGCGTCAGGACGGTCGATACCGTGCCGTCGACGCGCTGGTAGTTCACGGTGAACGCCGAGGCGCCCGGCGCGACGTGGGCGCCGTTCCAGGCCGCGCCGGCCAGTTGGTACGTGGCGGTGAGGCTGGTCGAGGCGTCCGGGCCGTTGCCGGCGACGGTACCCCAGCACTCGGTATCGGTCTGCTGACTGTGCACGATGGTGCCGGCCGTCGGGTGCCAGAGGAACCCGACACCTGAGCGCATCGTGGTCGACGGGCGGGTGCCGAAGAAGCCGCCGAAGTAGTACGTCGGGCGTCGCACGAACAGGTAGTCCTGCTTGACCGCGGTGTCCCGGCGGATCTCGCCCCACTCGGTGCTGCGCAGGTACGGAAGCTGCGCGATGGCGGCGTTGCGGGCCGCCGCGGTCGGCAGCGCATCCCCGTAGAACAACAGCGCCATTTCGCGCGGCTCGGTGAGGCCGCCCTTCGGCAGCGCGGGCGCGGGACCGGGCTGCGCCGCCCACGCCGCGCGCGCCGCCGCCTTGTCCTCTTGGGACGGGTAGAACGCCGCCAGCGCCGGGGCGGCCGGGATCAGGTGGGATCCGAAGGCCTCCTTGTGCGGCTCGTCAGGAACCTCGTCATACGACGGGATCTCGGTGCGTGCCGACGCGCCGGTGTACGCGATGTACCCGGCCCGGTTCGGCTCGCGCAGCATGACGTACCCGAACCAGTCCGCGAACCGGGTCGCCATCGACGCCGCCACCGCACTGCCGTTGCGCACGAAGATCTCCCCGAGCTCCGGCAGCATGACCTGGAAGTTGTAGCCGATGTCCATGCCGAGCACTTCGTAGAAGAACCCTGCCGTGCTCTGGGCGTGCTGACCGAAGAAGTTCATCCGGTCGTTCAGCATCGCCTGGATATCGGCCACCGCCGTCAGCTGGAGCGCCACCGTCGAGCCCGCAAGCCCGCCGCAGACCTGGTTGGCGAAGAAGATCTGGTTCGCCCAGATCGCGTTCGCGGGATTGAGCAGCCAGCGCATCGCGGCCTGGAGCGAGGTGTTCAGCTGCGCCCGCCGGTCCGGCAACACGTTTATCTGCCGCAGGTTCCGCAGCGTCTTGGCCAGGTAGCCGATCCCGAAGCCGGTCGGAGCCAGCGCGTGTTCGGTGCGGCTGTTCTCCGGGAACGACCCGTCGGTCTGCTGGAGCGAGAGGTAGTGGATGACCGCGGCGTCGAGCCGGTCCAGCAGCGCGGCGTTCTGAAAGTACGGGTTCCACGAGCGCTGATTGGCGTAGAACCAACTCAGCGTCGACACGTGCTCCTGTACGCGGGCGTTGCTGGCGTTGTTCGGCGTCCGCCACCAGTTGCCGCTCATGAAACCGCGGTCGGCGGTGTCCGAATCGTTGATGTCGTTCGCCATCGGGGCACAGATCGCCAGGAAGAGCGCGTAGAGCTGCTCGGCGGGGGCGAACGCGGTGCGGACCGGCGCACCCGCCGGCAGCAGTGGTACCGGTGCCAGCGGCCCGGTCGTCAGCGCCACCGCCTGCGGCCCGGTGGTGGCTTCGGACGCGGCCCGGGCCGGCGCGGATACGCCGATGAGGCCCAGTCCGGCGGTACCGGCGGCAGCGGTGAGCACGGATCGGCGGGACAGGCCAAACGACGTGCGGCCAGAACGCGGTGCCATTGACGCCCTCCTGGAGACGATTCGGACGGTACGACTACGGCGATCCCAGGCGGAGACGTCCGACCGGATGCCATCCGAGCGACCGAATTGGGGACCTGAAGCGAGTCTGACGAGCGTACGACAGGAGGTCAAGACGTAGACACTATTCAATTAATAACCTTAACCAATTGATCGATCGACCACACCGGCCCCGGGTCCGGCGCCCCCGACTCCGCCGGATGTGACCGGCCAACGCCAAACCGGGCGATCAGCGACGGAACCCGCGGCATCGACGTCCGGCCTTGTCACGGCTGCCGGTGACGCGGCAGGGTGGTACCGGCCGGGTTGGCGTTTCTTCGGGATTCCTGAGTCGTTCTCGTCGGTGGTGACTGTGTCGCGGTCATCGCCACGGCGAGGAGGCCCGCGTTGACGGACAAGACGACGAAGGCGACCAGGCGCGGCGTACTCGCCGGCGCCGCCGGTGTCGGGGCGGCCGTGGTGGCCGTGGGTGGCACCAGTTCTGCCGACACCACGACAGCTCAGACCGGCCCCGAGGGGTCATCGCCGGCGATCGAGAGCCGTCCGATAGCCCGGAAGTCCGAGATCCCGGTCGGCGGCGGCAAGGTCATCGTCGGTCCGACAAGCACCGTGGTCGTGACCCAGCCCCGGCGCGGGGTCTTCATGTGCTTCAGCGGGATCTGTACGCACCTTGGCTGCGCGGTCGGCGGTGTCTCGCATGGAACCATCAGGTGCCCGTGCCACGGCAGTCAGTTCTCCGCGTCGAATGGGACAGTCACGCGGGGGCCGGCCGACCGTGGGTTGGCCCGCAAGAAGATTGTCATCCGGGGCGGCGCCATCTACCTCGCCTGACGCTCGGTCAACGCCACCGGGGCGCCACCGGACGCGGCGGAGCGGTAGAGGGCGCACACCGCGGCGACGGCCTGCCGTCCCTCGTCCGGCGTGGCCACCGGCTCCCCGCGAAGCAAGGCCTCGTACTGGCGGCGAAACGACGCCGTGTACTCCCGGTCCCCATCCACCCGCAGGACTCGGCGGCCAGCCACGGTCAGCCCGGACGGGTCGATGGTGAGCCGACCCCGCTCACAGACGATCGTGGTCTCGTGGAAGAACTCAGGGGAGTCGACGAGGGTCAGGTGGGCGCACGGCCCTCCCGCGAAGTACAGAGTTGCCGCCGCGTCCGTCTCGACCGCCGAGCCGGCGGGGACCGCGACCGACCCGGCGACCGCCCATAGCGGCGCGCCGAGCAGCCAGCACGCCCGGTCGATGCTGTGCACGCCGACGAGCATGGCGATTCCCCCGCCGGCCAATCGCGCGTCGGCGAACCAGGCGGGCCGGTCCGGGCGCGCGTAGTCCATCGAGCGGCGCTCCAGGTACAGCAACGGCGCGCCGAGCCCCGCCAGCTCCTCCCGCGCCGCGCTCACCTGGGTGAAGAAGCGCCCCTGTTGACCGACGTACAGGCGGTCGCCGGCCCCGGCGATCATGCGGTCGCACTCCTCGACGGTGGTCGCCATCGGCTTCTCGACCAGCACCCGGCGTCCGGCGGCGGCCGCACGCAGCGACATGCCGGCGTGGTAGGCGTGCGGCACGGCGAGCACGACGAGGTCGACGGCGGCGAGCAGCGCGTCGAGGTCGGCGACGGCACGGCAGCCGTACCGGTCGGCGAGCCGGCGGCCGCGGTCGGCATCCCGGTCGGTGACCACGGTGAGGGTCAACCCGTCCACCTCGGCGGCGGCCGCCGCGTGCCGCCACGCAACCTCACCCGCACCGACGATCCCCAGCCGCATGTCACGCTCCTCCGTCCGACCGGAGCCGGCTGACAGGTGGCCGGCCGTGTCGGATCTCTTCCCCGTGTCGACGACTTTGATACCCGACATCAAGCGGACGCGGCGAGGCTGGCGTCAGTCGCGCGACAGTTCCCGGCCGCGCTGGCTCTGATCGGGCCGGGGCCGGCCGCTGGTCAGCCGGCCGGGCCCGGTGCGGCGTCCGGCCGGGCGCCTGATGTGGTCCGGACGGATGACAGAGCGCAACGATTGTTGTCGTACGGGTGGATCGATATTGCCGCCGTTCCGTTCGGACGCGGTTGCGCATAGTGACGAAGCGCTGAGGGTCCCCGCATTCTGAGTAACTGAAGCCCCCGGCGTAGTCCGGGAACACCGAAGGAGATTCGATGCGTGGAGCGTGGCATGTTGGGCGCCGAGCGGCGGTGACCGTAACCATCACCGCGCTCGTGCCCCTGTGGGCTGGAGCCGGGGGTATCGCCGCGGGTTACTCGGCATTTCCCGCGGCCCACCGGTTCGCTGCCAGCGGTGTCAACTGGTCGGGGACGGGTTGGGCGTCGGCCGGTGGCAACAACGTGTCGGATGTGGCGAACGTGATCGGGGCGAAAGGTGCCGCCGCGTCGGTGTTGGACGGCAAGGGCGTCGGCATCACGTTGATCGACACGGGTGTGGCGTCGGTACCGGGTCTGCCGTCCTCGCACATTGTCAACGGGCCGGACCTCTCGTTCGACTCGCAGGCGTCCAACCTGCGTTACCTCGACACCTTCGGGCACGGTACCCACCTGGCCGGAATCATGGTCGGCAACGACTCCACGGTCGGACTGCGTGGCATCGCGCCGGGCGCGAAGCTCACCTCGGTCAAGGTCGGCGGGTCCGGCGGCGCGGTGGACGTGTCCCAGGTGATCGCCGCACTGCAATGGGCGGTCGTCCACCGTAACGACGATCCCTCCTACCCCACCAAGGTCATCGCCTTGGCCTACGGCACCGACGCCGCCGCGGTGCGCGAGACCGACCCGCTGATGTTCGCGGTGGAAAACGCGTTCTGGAACAACATCACCGTCGTCGTGGCCGGCGGCAACGCGGCCAGCTCGCTCGGGCGGCTGAACAACCCGGCCTCGGATCCGTACGTGGTCAAGGTCGGATCGGCCAACACCCAGGGCACCGTGAGCCAGGCGGATGACACGCTGTCGACGTTCACCTCGATCTCACCCACCACCCAGCTCGACGTGGTGGCGCCCGGCGAGTCGATCGTGTCGCTCCGGGTCGAGGGCGGTGCGATCGACGTGGCCTTCCCGGCTGCCCGGGTCGGGTCGACGCTGTTCCGCGGCAGTGGCAGCTCGCAGGCGACCGCGGTGGTCGCCGGCGCGGCAGCACTGCTGTACCAGAAGGCGCCGAACACGTCGGCGGCGGTGATGCGGGAGTGGCTGCGGCGCTCGGCCACGCCGATGACGGGCGCCAACGCCAGCAGGGCGGTGGGTGAGCTCAACATCGCCGCCGCGCTGGCCCAGGGCGCGCCGACCAACCTGGTGGGTAACGGCGGGCTGGGCAGTTCCTCGGGTGTCGGCTCCCTGGAGGCCTCCCGTGGCGACTCCCACGTGACGAACACGTCGTCCACGCTCGCGGGGGCAACCGACCTCTACGGCTCGTTCAGTACCTCGACATACGCCGCCGATGTGCAGAAGGGCACCGCGTGGAGCGGCGGCGTGTGGATGGGCCACCGGGTCGCCGGCGACGGCTGGACGGGTTCGTCGTGGGCGTCGAAGACGTGGAGCTCGGGAGCGTGGTCGAGTCGCGACTGGTCCGGCCAGAGTTGGTATGACCCGGGTTGGTCCACCCACACCTGGTCGGGTCGCTACTGGTCCGGCGGTGCGTGGTCAGGACGGTACTGGTCGGGCAGCATCTGGGAAGCACATGACTTCGCGAACGCCACCTGGGCCAGCGCCGACTGGAAGTAGACAGCTGACTCGGATCCGCAACGACGACCGCGAAAGCCCGCGGGGTTCCGACCGCGAATGCCGAAGAAACCGAGCGATGGTGGTTCTGTCTGACCTTACGCAGCACCGCACGATGATCGCGGCGACGACGTACGTTACCTGCGTGCCGGTCGCGCGAACGCACTGACCCGTCGTGGCGGGTGGTAGGAACGGCGCCGTTGGGTGATCCGGAGGAGCCCCACCCCGGCGGCGAGAAGGACCAGTCCCGCATCCATGCTGACCATCGCGGCCGGACCGGTGATCGGGAGCGCGGTCAGGGTGACCACCGGCCGGGCGACGGGCGTGACCGTTGGCTTCGGCTTGATGGTGAGCGTGATGGCGCGGCTGCTGGTGTACCAGACGGAATCGGTGTATTGCGCGGTGAACGTGGCGCGACCGGGGCCGGTCGGTGTACCGGTGACCAGTCCGTCCGACATCGTCAACCCGTGCGGCAGGCTTCCGCGCGTGACCGCCCACGTCCCGTCGAGCATGTCTGTGGTCTGCAACAGGTCGATGTATCTGTCCCCGACCACACCCTCGGCCAGCGTCGGCGAACTGACGATCGGCCGGGCGCTCGTGACGGGCGGCCCGGCCGAGACGTACAGCAGCTTGTCGGGAGACCCGGTGCCGCGGTCGGTGACCTTCCCCCTGGTTGACTTCGCGGTGAGGTAGTTGCCGACCTGCTGAGCCGTGAACGTGGGGTGCTCGGAAAGCACCATAGCCGCGGCACCGGCCACGAGCGGAGCTGCCATGGAGGTGCCGCTCAACGTCGCGGTCGAAGTGTCGTTGCTGTTGTACGCGGACACGACCGCCACCCCGGGCGCGAACAGGTCCAGGCACGCTCCCTCGTTGGAGAAGCCGGCCCGCGCGTCACGGGCGTCGGTTGCGCCGACCGTGATCGCCACTGGAACATCGGCCGGGCTCGACAGGCACGCGTCCGCATGTTCGTTACCCGCGGCCACGACATACGTCACTCCCGACGCGGCGGATGCGGTCACCGCCGCATCCAACGCGTCGCTGTGGACGCCGCCGATGCTCATGTTCGCGACCGCTGGCTTCTCCGCATGCTCGGTCAGCCAGTCGACCCCGGCCATGATGTCGGAGATCCGCCCGTGCCCGTCGCAATTCATGACCCGCACCCCGACCAGGCGGACCCGCTTGGACACACCGTACCGGGCGCCACCCAGGGTGGCGGCGACGTGAGATCCGTGGCCGTTGCAGTCGTTGTCCGCCGCCGGGTCGGCGGTCGAGAAGTCCCACCGGTTGGTGGCGCGGCCGCCGAAGTCGACATGCGTGGTTCGGATACCGCTGTCAATGACGTACGCGTGGACGCTACTCGATGTGCTGGTACCGGAGTAGGACCACGACAACGGGAGGTTGCGTTGATCGATGCGGTCCAGCGCCCACGACGGTGCCCAGGGCTGACTGTCGGCGATCCCGATGGTCCGGTCCTGCTCGACAAAGGCGACGGAATTCTCCTGCGCCATCCGCCGGGCCTGTGCCTCGCTCAGCTGGACGGAGAAGCCGAACACCGATTCCTGGTAGTGGCGCTGCACGCTGCTGTCGTACCGGGCGGCCAGATCCGCCGACGCGGAGCCGACGCCATCGGCCTGGACGCTGCCACCCTTGAACACCACGATGTACTGCCCAGGAATCACCCCCGCAACGTCCGCACCACGGATGTCCCCGTCCGCCGGCGCGGCGTGAGCCGGCACGCCGAGTACAGCCCCGGCGGCCGCCCCGGCCGTAAGGCACAGTGCGGCGCCAACCGCGCGCAGACCGATATGTCGCATCACGCCATCATCCCTGTCAGCCGTCGCCCGAAGCAGTGCAAGGTTTCCGTTCGATACACGGTTCAATCCGGCGGTCGGCACGTGATGTCGCACGAACCGACGGTTCCCGCCAACTGCGCGCGTGGCCTGTCCGGACACCGCACCGCGGCGGCCAGTTTGAGCAGGCGTTCAGACACCATCATCCGCCGTCAACGCGCAAATATTTCACATATAGTCAGGCCGGCATCGCCACCGGTGCGCCGTCGGGGCGGTACTCGCTCGTAGCAAATCCATGTGCGGTTCCCATACCCGGCGGTATGACGACAGCCCGGTGCGATGCGTCGCGGCGTTGATGTCGGGCACCCGATCCACCTGTCCGGTGGGTCGCTCCGATCCTAAGTGGATGGTTGATCGCGGTCGAGATCGGCGGCGGCGATCCATCGGGCCGCGGCCCGGCGGTGCTAGCCTGATCGATACCGCACAGCGAACCGAGGCTGATGACGCCTGCCCGTGAGCACCGTTGCTGAACCAGGAGGCCCGATGTTCTCGAAGGTGCTGGTGGCCAACCGTGGCGAGATCGCGGTCCGCGCATTCCGGGCCGCGTACGAGTTGGGCGCGCGTACCGTCGCGGTCTTCGCGTACGAGGATCACCGGTCGGAGCACCGGTTGAAAGCCGACGAAGCGTACGAGATCGGCGAACCGGGTCACCCGGTGCGGGCGTACCTCGACGTCGACGCCATCATCGGCGTGGCCAAACGATCCGGCGCCGAGGCGGTGTACCCCGGGTACGGCTTCCTGGCCGAGAATCCCGCGCTGGCCGAGGCCTGTGAGCGCGCCGGCCTGGCCTTCATCGGCCCACCGGCCACGGTGCTCAACCTGGCTGGCAACAAGGCCCGGGCGGTGGCGGCGGCCCGTGCGGCGGGCGTGCCGGTACTGCTCGGCGCGTCGCCGTCGGCCGAGGTGGACGAGGTGCTGGCGGCCGCCGACGCGATCGGGTTGCCGGTGTTCGTCAAGGCGGTCGCCGGTGGCGGTGGGCGGGGCCTGCGCCGGGTGGACCGGGCGGCCGACCTGCGCAGCGCCGTCGAGGCCGCGATGCGGGAGGCCCAGGGCGCCTTCGGCGACCCGACCGTGTTCCTGGAGCGGGCGGTCGGAGATCCCCGCCACATCGAGGTCCAGGTGCTAGCCGACGCGACCGGCGAGGTGGTGCACCTGTACGAGCGGGACTGCTCGGTACAGCGTCGCCACCAGAAGGTGGTGGAGATGGCTCCGGCCCCCGACCTCGACTCCGCGTTGCGGGACCGGATCTGCGCCGACGCGGTCGCCTTCGCCCGGGCGATCGGGTACGTCAACGCGGGTACCGTCGAGTTTCTGGTCGACCCGCAGGGTCGGCACGTCTTCATCGAGATGAACCCGCGCATCCAGGTCGAACACACGGTGACCGAAGAGGTGACCGACGTCGACCTGGTGCAGGCCCAGATCCGGATCGCCGCCGGCGAGACGCTGGCCGACCTGGGGCTGCGGCAGGACACGATCCGGCTGCGCGGCGCGGCCCTGCAGTGCCGCATCACCACCGAGGACCCGGCGAACGGATTCCGGCCCGATACCGGTCGGATCACGACATACCGCTCGCCCGGCGGGGCCGGCGTCCGGCTCGACGGCGGCACCACGTACGTCGGGGCGGAGGTGGGGGCCCATTTCGACTCGTTGCTGACGAAGCTGACCTGCCGCGGTAACGACCGGGCGACGGCGGTGGCGCGGGCCCGGCGCGCGGTCGCCGAGTTCCGCGTCCGCGGGGTGGCCACGAACATCCCGTTCCTGCGGGCGCTGCTGGACGATCCCGATTTCCGCGCCGGCCGGATCACCACGTCGTTCATCGACGAACACCCGTACCTGCTGACCGCCGGGCCGTCCGCCGACCGCGGCACCAAACTGCTCAGCTACCTCGCCGACGTGACCGTCAACCGGCCGTACGGGGAACGGCCGGTGACCCTCGATCCGGCGGTCAAGCTGCCCGACATCGACGTATCGGCGGCGGCACCGGCGGGCAGCCGCCAACTGCTGCAGGCGCTGGGTCCGCGGCGGTTCGCCGACCGGCTCCGGGAGCAGAACACGGTCGCGGTCACCGACACCACGTTCCGCGACGCCCACCAGTCGTTGCTGGCCACGAGGGTGCGCACCCGCGACCTGACCTCGGTCGCCGGGCACGTCGCGCGGCTGACCCCGCAGCTCTGGTCGGTCGAGGCGTGGGGCGGCGCCACCTACGATGTGGCGCTGCGCTTTCTCGCCGAGGACCCGTGGGAGCGGCTGGCCGCACTGCGCGCGGCGCTGCCCAACGTGTGCGTCCAGATGCTGCTGCGCGGCCGCAACACCGTCGGCTACACGCCGTACCCGACCGAGGTCACGGCGGCGTTCGTCGAGGAGGCGACGGCGACCGGCGTGGACGTGTTCCGCATCTTCGACGCGCTCAACGACGTGGCGCGGATGCGACCGGCCGTCGACGCGGTGTGCGCCACCGGCACCGCCGTCGCGGAGGTCGCGCTCTGCTACACCGGCGACCTGACCAGTCCGGCCGAACGGCTCTACACCCTCGACTACTACCTGGCGCTGGCCGAGCGGATCGTCGACACCGGCGCGCACGTCCTGGCGATCAAGGACATGGCCGGCCTGCTGCGCGCCCCGG
>JAVHWE010000586.1:0-10375 GCA_032160285.1 Micromonosporaceae bacterium
GCTGTGCGGGTTGAACCCGGACTGGCTGGCGCGCTGCCGGCGCAGCCCACCGACGAACGACGCCTTGGCCGGCCCGGTGCGGCCGACGTAACGGGCAAAACCGAGCAAAGTAACGTAGGGCGTGGGGGGCGCGGTGGCGGTCACGGAGGGCCTCCGTTTCATGTTCTTCGTACACACATTCTAATCGACGGCGACCGCTACGGCCACGCCCTGTCAGCATCCGAGCACCCGGAGCCGCGGGTTGGCGGCGTCGACATCGGGGTACTGATCAGGTGCCGGAACCGCCCGGATAGAGAGGAACCGCAATGTCCTATCCCGTGCGCGCCTCCCGGCGGGGCCGGGGCGACGCTCCGCCCGCGCCCGTCGACGGCCCGTCGGCGGGCGGCTGGCATCCCGATATCGACGTCAGCCCGACCGACGACGGCTGGCTGCTGGTCGCCCGGCTGCCCGGGGTCGCTCCCGACGAGGTGACCGTCGACATCGGCGACCTGGACCTGGCCATCCACGCCGCGCACAGCGACCGCACGCCGCGCGGCGTGGACCTCGACCTGTCCTACCGGCTGGCGCTTCCGGCCGGCGTGGACCCGGACGCCATCGACGCCACCATGCGCGACGGGGTCCTCCAGGTGCGGATGCCCCGGTCGGCGGCGTCGGCGCCGGTATCGGTCCGGGTGGCGGCGGCGGTCGATGAGCCGGTAGAGGAGAAATCCTCCTACGTCGACGACAGCGTCCTCGGGCCCTCGGCGGAGAGCGTGATGGTTGCGCCGGAGGAGGCGGCCGGGGTGGCCGCGGCCGGCAGCCCGGCCACCGCTCCGGGCACCGTCTACCGGTCGGTTGCCAGCGATCGGTAGCTTCCATTGCATGATCGGTATCGACGACGTGCGGGCCGCCGCCGTCAGCATCGCCGCAATCGCCCTGCGTACTCCGCTGCTGCCGGTCTATCCAGACTTGTGGGTCAAGCCGGAGAACCTCCAGCCGGTCGGCGCGTTCAAGATCCGTGGCGCCACGCATGCCCTGCGCTCGCTCCCGCTGGACGTCCGCGCCGCCGGCGTCGTCACGCACTCGTCCGGTAACCACGGCTGGGCGCTCGCCTACGCCGGCCGCACCCTGGGCGTACCGGTCGTTGTCGTCGTTCCGGAGGGGGCGTCGGCGATCAAGGTCGAGGCCGTCCGCGCGCTCGGTGCCGAGGTGATCACCGTGGCGCCGGCCGACCGGGAGGCCCGGACGGCCGAGCTGGCGGCCACCCGCCGGCTCGCGGTCATCCCGCCGTACGACCACCCGGACGTCATCGCCGGACAGGGTACCGTCGGTCTGGAGATCGTCGAGGATCTGCCGGACGTCGAGGTGGTACTGGTACCGGTCGGCGGCGGTGGCCTCGCGTCCGGCGTGGCGACCGCGGTGAAGGCCCTGCTGCCCGACGCCGCCGTCTACGGCGTCGAGCCGGCGCTGGCCGGCGACGCCGCGGACAGCCTGGCCAGCGGCGAACTGCGGCCGTGGACCACGCAACAGCGGTACCGGACGGTCGCCGACGGGCTGCGCGCACCGCTGTCGGAGTTGACCTTCGCCCACCTGCGCGCCCGCCTGGACGGCATCGTCACCGTCACCGACTCCGAGATCCTGTCGACCGTCCCGTTCCTGGCCCGGCGGGCCCGGATAGTCGCCGAGCCGAGCGGCGCCGCGGCCACCGCGGCCTACCTGCACCACCGGGCCGAACTCCCGCCCGGCCGTACCGTGGCCGTCGTCAGCGGCGGCAACGTCGACTGCCCGGGGTGACAGTCCGGGACGGTCAGCCCGCGCGACCGACGAGGTCGAGGATCCAGGCGGTGACGAACGCCTCTTCCCGCCAGGCGTCGTAGCGCCCGCTCGGACCGCCGTGACCGGCTCCCATCTCGGTCTTCAGCAGTACCTTCGCCCCCGGCGCGGCGGCCCGCAGCCGCGCCACCCACTTCGCCGGCTCGTGGTACAGGACCCGGGTGTCGTTGATGCTGGTCACCGCGAGGATCGCCGGGTACCGGCGGTCGGCCACGTTGTCGTAGGGCGTGTACGACTTCATGTACGCGTACACCTCCGGATCGGCGAGCGGGTTGCCCCACTCCTCCCACTCGATGATGGTCAACGGCAGGGACGGGTCGAGGATCGAGGTGAGCGCGTCGACGAACGGCACCTCGGCCACGATGCCCACAAATGTTTCCGGCGCGATGTTGGCCACCGCGCCCATCAGCAGGCCGCCGGCCGAGCCGCCACGGGCGACCAGTCGGTCGGATGCCGTCCAGCCCGTCTTGACCAGGTGCTCAGCGCAGGCGACGAAGTCGGTGAAGGTGTTCTTCTTGGCCAGCATCTTGCCGTTCTCGTACCAGTGCCGGCCCATCTCGCCGCCGCCCCGCACATGCGCCACGGCGAACACCACGCCGCGATCCACCAGGGACAGTCGCGGGATGGAAAACCGCGGGTCCATTGAGTGTTCGTACGACCCGTAGCCGTACAGCACCAGCGGCGCGGTGCCGTCGCGCGGCGTGTCGCGCAGGCACACCAGCGAGATCGGCACCCGGGTGCCGTCGTCGGCCAGCGCCCACTCGCGACGCTGCGCGTACCGGGTCGGATCGAACCCACCGAGTACCGGTTTCTGCTTGCGCAGGATCAGCGCCCCGGTGTCGAGGTCGCAGTCGTACACCGATTCGGGGGTGACCAGCGAGCCGTAGTGCAGCCGGACGCTGGTGGTGTCGAACTCCGGGTTGGCGCCGGGCCCGACCGTGTAGATCGGCTCCGGGAAGGTGATGTCGTAGGGCTCGCCGCCGTCGAGCGGCATCACCCGCAGCCCGGTGAGGCCGTCGCGGCGCAGCGAGATCAGCAGGTGCCGGGCGAACGCGTCCACCCCCAACAGCCGGGTACCCGCCTGGTGCGCCACCAACGCATTCCAGTCGCCGGGTGCGTCGACCGAGGTGTACGCGATCGCGAAGTCCTCCGCCCCGTCGTTATGCAGGATCAGGAACCGGTGGCCGTGGTGGTCGACCGAGTACTCGACACCCTGCCGGCGCGCTGCGATGATCCGGGGCTCGGTGAGTGGGGAGTCCGCCGGGATGAAGTACACCTCGCTCGTGATCTTGCTGTGTACGTCGATCAGGATGAACTGCTCGGAGCGGCTCAGGTCGACGCCGACCCAGAACCGCTCGTCGCCCTCGGCGTAGACCACGCGGTCCTCGGTGGCCGCGGTACCGCGGACATGACGCCAGACCCGGTCCGGCCGCCACGCGTCGTCGACGGTGATGTAGAACAGCGTCGATCCGTCGGCCGACCAGGCCGAACCGTAGAAGGCGTTGGGGATCTCGTCGGCGAGCACCTCACCGGTGGACAGGTCCTTGATCCGTACGGTGAACCGCTCGTCGCCGGCGAGATCGGTGGAGTAGGCCAGCCAGCGGCCGTCCGGGCTGACGTCGAAGGTGCCGAGCGCGAAGAACTTCTGGTCGGCGGCGAGTTCGTTGCCGTCGAGCAGCACCTCTTCCCCCTCGAGCGGGGCACCGTCGTCATTGTCCGGTGGGGCGAGCTCGCCGGCCGCGATGGCCCGCCGACAGTGGATGCCGTACTGCTTGTCCCGGATCGTTCGGGTGTAGTACCAGAAACCACCCTTGCGGGTGGGCACCGACAGGTCGGTCTCCCGGGTACGGGTCTTGATCTCGTTGAACACCGTCTCCCGCAGGTCCTGCAGGTGGGCCGTTGCCGCGTCGGTGTAGGCGTTCTCCGCCTCCAGGTACGCGATCGTGTCCGGCGCCTCCTTGTCCTGCAACCAGGCGTACTCGTCGATCACGGTGTCGCCGTGGTGGGTGCGCTCGGACGGTACGCGCTTGGCGATCGGTGGCTGGCTCGTCACGCTGCCTGACGTTACCCCGCCTTGCGGACCGCGACAGTCGTGGCTAGGCTATCGAACATATGTTCGATAGCAACGGCGTCGGGGCTCGTCACCTCTGGTGATCGATGGCCGGCCGCCGGTGGGTGGTGACGGTCGTGAATGTTCGGGCCCGGGTGGCGGCGGTCTGCGGCGAGCGGTTCGTGCGGGACGGTGTCCCGGCGGACGCGCTCGCGACGGTCGCGCCCCGATGGGTGGCCGCACCGGCCTCCACCGGGCAGGTGTCCGATCTGGTCGCGGTGGCGGCCGACGCCGATCTCGCGGTGGCCGCCCGGGGCGCGGGCACCAAACTGGACTGGGGCGCGGCGCCGTCCCGGCTCGATCTGCTGGTCGACATGCGCCGCCTTGCCGGCATCCACACACCGGCCGCCGCCGAGCCGGTCGGTCCGGTCGCTGTGGTCGGTGCGGGAACGCCGCTGCGGGCGGCGCAGGCGGTCCTCGCGATCACCGGCCAGCGCATCGCGCTCGACCCCGCATCCGCCGCTGCCACGGTCGGCGGCGTGCTGTCCACCGACGAGGCGGGTCCGCTGCGCCTGAGTCTCGGCCGGGCCCGCGACGCGCTGGCCGGCCTGGAGTTCGTGCGGGCGGACGGCGTCGCGGTCCGGTCCGCCGGCCGTATGGTCAACGACACCTTCGGGTCCGACGTCGCCGGTCTGCTCTGCGGCTCGCTCGGCACCATCGGGCTCGTCACGGCGGCGACGCTGCGCCTGCAACCGGTGCCGCCCGCGCGGCGGTGGCTGTTGTGCCCCGTCGGTACCCCGCTGGAGGCCCGTGATCTCACGGCTTCGATCCTCGGCACCGAGCTGGCACCGGCGGCGATCGAGGTGGACCTGCCGAAAAGTGGTGAGGGGACACTCGGAGTGCTGTTCGAGGGTCCGGTGGCCACGGTGGCGGCCGAGGTCCGCGCGGCGACGGGGCTGTTCGGGCCGGTGACCACGGCCGGCGAAGCGCCACCCTGGTGGGGGCGGTACCCGTTCGGCGGGGCGGACGCGGTCGCGCTGAAACTGGCCGCGCCGGTCGCGGGCCTGCACGCCCTGCTGTACGCGCTGCGCGACGGGGCGGGCCTGCCGGTCGCCGTCCGGGCCTCACCGGGCGTCGGCGAGGCGTGGGCAGCGCTCCCCGCTGACCTGCCGGTCGAGCGGGTCGTCGCGGCGGTCGACGCGGTGCGGGCGGCGTTGAGTGGCCGGCCCGGCTCCTGCTCGGTCCTCACCGCGCCGCCCGCCGTACGGGCGTCGGTGGACCTGTGGGGTGACGACAGGCCGGGCCCGGCCGCCAGTGGGGCGGTCAAGCAGTGGCTCGATCCGCGCGGCATCCTCTCGCCCGGCCGCTGATGGCGTCGACATACGCGGTACCGCGGCTGCCGGGCGGACCGGCCGGGCCTCGTGACTTCGACCTCTACGAGCTCCACGAGGCGTTCGCCGCGAACGCGGGTCGGGCAGCGGCCTCATCTCGATCTGTGCCGCCGACGGCCAGGGCGTGACCGCCGTTCTGACCGCGCCCGGAGCTGGGATACTCGGCCGGTGACGGACAAAGCCCTGGTCCCCGACGTGCTCGCGGCCCGCTATGCCTCGCCCGAGTTGGTCAACCTCTGGTCGCCGGAGGAGAAGGTGCGCGCCGAGCGCCGGCTCTGGCTCGCCGTCCTCCGGGCCCAGCGTGACCTCGGCGTCGCCGTGCCCGACGGCGCCCTCGAAGCCTACGAGCGGGTGCTCGACCGGGTGGACCTGGCGTCGATCGCCGACCGTGAGCGGGTCACCCGCCACGACGTGAAGGCACGCATCGAGGAGTTCTCCGCGCTCGCCGGCCACGAGCACATCCACAAGGGCATGACCTCGCGCGACCTGACCGAGAACGTCGAGCAGCTGCAGATCCGGCGGTCGTTGGAGCTGGTACGCGACCGGATGGTGGCCGCGCTGGCCCGGCTCGCCCGGCTGGCCACCTCCTACGAGGACCTGGTGATCGCGGGCCGGTCGCACAATGTCCCCGCGCAGGCCACCACCCTCGGCAAGCGCTTCGCGAGCGCGGCCGAGGAGCTGTTGATCTCCTATGAGCGGGTCGACGAGTTGATCGCCCGGTACCCGCTGCGCGGCATCAAGGGCCCGGTCGGGACCGCCGCCGACCAGCTCGCCCTGTTCGACGGCGACGCCGCCAAGGTGGAGGAGCTCGACCGCCGGGTGGCCCGGCACCTGGGCTTCGACCGGATCCTGGGCAGCGTCGGCCAGGTGTACCCGCGCTCGCTGGACCTCGACGTGCTCGCCGCCCTGGCCCAGGCCGTCGCCGCGCCGTCCAACCTGGCCACCGGCATCCGGCTGATGGTCGGCCACGAGCTGGTCACCGAGGGGTTCCGGGCGGGTCAGGTGGGGTCGAGCGCGATGCCGCACAAAATGAACACCCGCTCGTCCGAGCGGGTCAACGGCCTCGCCGTGGTGGTCCGCGGATACCTGCACATGGTCGGCGAGCTGGCCGGCGACCAGTGGAACGAGGGTGACGTGTCCTGTTCGGTGGTGCGCCGGGTGGCCCTGCCGGACGCGTTCTTCGCCACCGACGGGCTCTTCCAGACCTTCCTCACCGTACTGGACGAGTTCGGCGCGTACCCCGCCGTCATCGGTCGGGAGCTGGACCGCTACCTGCCGTTTCTGGCCACGACCAAGGTACTGGTGGGTGCCGTGCGCAAGGGGGTCGGCCGGGAGGTCGCCTACGACGCGATCAAGCAGCACGCGGTCGCCGTGGCGCTCGCGATGCGGGAGAAGGGGCAGCCGGACAACGACCTGTTTGATCGCCTGGCCGGTGACTCCCGGTTGCGGCTGACCCGCTCAGAGATCGACGCCCTCGTCGCCGACCCGACGACCTTCGCCGGCTCGGCGTCGCGCCAGGTGAGGGCCGTCGTCGCCCGGATCGCCGAGGTGGTGGCCCGACATCCCGGGGCGGCTGGCTACCTGCCCGAGCCGATCCTCTGATGATGTTACGGTCACCAGGAGCCGGCACGGCGTGTGGTCGCCCTCGCCTCGAACGGTGAGTCTCACCACGGGCGACGATGGGGCGTAGCGGCGAGCCGGTAAGCTAAGGCGCTCATCTAGCTGCGCCGACAGGCAGGAGTGGTCCGTGGCCCGCGTCGTGGTGGACGTCATGCTCAAACCCGAGATCCTCGATCCGCAGGGTCAGGCCGTCGCGGGCGCGCTGCCCCGGCTGGGTATCGATGATGTCCAATCGGTGCGCATCGGCAAGCGGATCGAGATCGAGTTCGCCGGCGACGCCGACCTGGGTCGGGCCCACGAGATCGCGGACAAGCTGCTGGCCAACCCCGTCATCGAAGACTTCACGATCCGGGTCGACGAGAATGAGCGCGCAGAGGCAGCTACGTGACCTCCCGGATCGGTGTGGTCACCTTCCCCGGCTCGTTGGATGACCGCGACGCCCGGCGGGCCGTGCGGCTCGCCGGCGCCGACGCGGTGCCGCTCTGGCACGCCGACGCCGACCTGCACGGCGTTGACGCGGTGATCCTGCCGGGCGGCTTCTCCTACGGCGATTACCTGCGCTGCGGCGCGATCGCCCGGTTCTCGCCGGTGATGGAGTCGATCGTGAAAGCGGCCGCCGACAGCATGCCGGTGCTCGGAATCTGCAACGGCTTCCAGATCCTCTGCGAGGCACACCTGTTGCCGGGCGCGCTGACCCGCAACACGCACCTGCATTTCCGCAACCGTGACCAGTGGCTGCGGATCGAATCGACCACCACCGCCTGGACGGCCGGCTACGAAGAGTGGCAGGAGTTGTTGGTACCGGTCAAGAGCGGCGAGGGCTGCTACGTCGCGGATCAGCGGACCTTGGACGAGCTGTCGGCCGGTGGTCAGATCGTCGCCCGGTACCTGCGGGGCAACCCGAACGGGTCACAGCGCGACATCGCCGCGATCCGCAACGAGGCCGGCAACGTCGTGGGGATCCTGCCGCACCCGGAACATGCGGTCGAGGCGCTGACCGGTCCGTCGGTCGACGGGCTCGGATTCTTCACCTCCGTGCTCGCGCACCTCGGAGCGCACGCATGACCGCGACGCCGCACACCAACGAGACCCCCGCCGCCGACGACCGGCCTGAGGCGTCCGACCGGGTGTCGGTCGACGCGGGTGAGGCTATGGCGGGCCGGGGCGAGGTCGTGCCCAGCGCGGGTGAGGCCGTCGCGGCCGAGGCCAATGTGGCCCAGGCGGCGCTGGGCTGGGACCAAGCCGATCCCTCCGGTGACCGGCCCGACATCACGCCGTACTACGACGAGGGGCCGGACACGGTCGCCCGGGCCGCCGCCAGTCCCGACGACGACCAGCCGTACGCCGAGCTCGGTTTGCGCGACGACGAGTACTCCCGGATCCGGCAGGTACTCGGCCGTCGTCCGACCCAGGCCGAGCTGGCGATGTACTCGATCATGTGGAGCGAGCACTGCTCGTACAAGTCGAGCAAGGTCCACCTGCGACAGTTCGTCGACAAGGCGCCGCGGTCGGATGCCATGCTCGCCGGGATGGGGGAGAACGCCGGCGTCGTCCAGATCTCCGACTCGCTGGCGGTCACCTTCAAGGTCGAATCACACAACCACCCCAGTTTCGTCGAGCCGTACCAGGGTGCGGCGACCGGTGTCGGCGGAATCGTGCGCGACATCCTGGCCATGGGCGCGCGGCCGATCGCGGTCATGGACTCCCTCCGCTTCGGTGCCGCCGACCACCCGGATACCAGGCGGGTGCTGCCCGGAATCGTGGGCGGTGTCGGCGGGTACGGCAACTGCCTCGGCCTGCCCAACATCGGCGGCGAGGTCGTCTTCGACCCCTGCTATCAGGGCAACCCGTTGGTCAATGCGCTCAGTGTCGGGCTGTTGCCGGTCGACCGGCTGCAGAACAAGGCGGCCGCCGGTGCCGGCAACGTCGTGATCCTGCTCGGCGCGCGCACCGGTCGCGACGGCATCGGTGGGGTATCGGTGCTGGCCAGCTCCGCCTTCGACGACACCAGCGAGGCCCGGCGACCGTCGGTACAGGTCGGCGACCCGTTCATGGAGAAGCTGCTGATCGAGGCGTGCCTGGAGGTCTACGACGCCGGGCTGATCGTCGGCATCCAGGACCTCGGCGGTGCCGGGCTGACCTGCGCGCTGACCGAGACGGCGGCCGCCGCCGGTACCGGTATGGAGGTCAACCTCGATCTCGTGCCGCTGCGCGAGGCGTCGATGGAGCCCCACGAGGTCCTGGCCAGCGAGTCACAGGAGCGGATGCTCCTGATCGTCGAACCGTTCAAGGTCGACAATGTGCTCGCTGTCGCCGCCAGGTGGGGGGTCTGGGCCACCCCGGTCGGCGTCGTGACGGACACCGGCCGGCTCGTGGTCACCTGGCGTGGCGACGTGGTCGTGGACGTACCGCCGGGCTCCCTGGTGGACGACGGCCCGGTGTACGCGCGCCCGATGCGTGAGCCGGGCGATCTGATCCTGATGAACGCCGACCGGGCCGAGACGCTGCCCCGGCCGCGGACCGGCGACGAACTGCGCGACACCGTGCTGCGGCTGATCGCCAGCCCCAACCTCTGCGACAGGTCGTGGGTGACCGAGCAGTACGACAGGTACGTCCTCGGCAACACCGTGCTGGCACAGCCCGAGGACGCCGGTGTGCTGCGCCTCGACGAGCGGACCGGGCTCGGCATCTCGCTGTCGGTCGACGGTAACGGACGGTTCGCGCGGCTCGACCCGTACACCGGGGCGAAGCTTGCGCTGGCCGAGGCGTACCGCAACGTCGCGGTCTCCGGCGCGACCCCGGTCGCGGTGACCGACTGCCTCAACTTAGGCTCGCCGGAGGACCCGGCCGTGATGTGGCAGTTCGCCGAGGTGGTCCGCGGCCTCGCTGACGGCTGCCAGGAGCTGGGGATTCCGGTCACCGGCGGCAACGTGAGCTTCTACAACCAGACCGGCGCCGCACCGATCCACCCCACCCCGGTCGTCGGCGTGCTGGGCGTGCTGCCCGATGTCGCCGACCGGGTACCGATGGGCTTCGCGACCGACGGCGACGTCCTGGTCCTGCTCGGCCAGACCCGAGCCGAACTGTCCGGTTCGGAGTGGGCCTGGGTCGTCCACGGACACCTCGGCGGCCGACCGCCGATCGTTGATCTCGCGGCCGAGCGACTGCTCGCATCGGTACTGGTGACGGCGGCCGAGGCCGGTCACCTCGGATCCGCGCACGACCTGTCCGACGGTGGGCTGGCCCAGGTGCTCGTCGAGTCCTGCCTCCGCAACAACCTCGGGGCGACGATCGCCCTGCCCGACGAGGTGGACCCGTTCGTGCTGCTGTTCTCGGAGTCAGCCGGCCGGGCGTTGGTCGCGGTCCCGCGCGGACACGAGAAGGCGTTTCTGGCCCTCTGTACCGAACGCAACCTGGCTCACGCGCCGATCGGCGTGGTCGACGGGCGGAGCGGATCGCTGGAGGTGGCCAACCAGTTCCGCCTTCCGCTGGCCGAACTCCG